>DATLUW010000784.1:0-7826 GCA_035577825.1 Actinomycetota bacterium
GTGATGGCGTGGGCCTCCTGCGCGTGGATCTGCGTCATGTCCCACTGGAGCCCGGACAGGCTGTCGGAGTCCGAGGCCGGCGAGTTCGGCAGATCGCCCGGCGGCGGACCGCCATCAGCGGCCGAGTCGTCCTGGAGCCTCGTGGCGAACTGCGCGGTGGCGGAGACCCCACTCACCGAAGCGTTCCTCGACAGCTTCGTGGCGAACGCCGAGCTCGACGACGACACGACTGCGACGCCGATCTGCGCGTAGTTCTTGACGACGGTGCCGCCGGCGGCCGAGATGGTGGCGCCCGCGTTGGAGGGCGACGTGGCCGACCTGAACACCACCATATACGTCGTGGCAGTGCCGCCGGTCGAGTCGGCCGTCGCCCCGGTGACCGAGCTCGCGACGGCCGTCACCATCGCGACGCTTACCACGATCGCCAGACGATTGAAGAGACGTCTGCGCACCGTGAACCCCCTTCCCCTCAGAGCGGGCATCCCTGTTGGCGGCGCCGAACCTATCGTCCGGGCGATTGAAGCGTCAAATTCTTTGGCGGCGTGAGGCCCGCATTCTCCCGGTCGGTCCGTGCTGGGCTTCCACGCCGGCGCGTTCGATGAACTCGAGCCGGTTGCCGAACGGGTCGAACCCGTAGCAGCGCTCATAGCCCTCGAGCTGGGCGTCGTCCTGGATCTCGTATCCGCTTTCGGCGATCCGGGCCCGGAGCTCGGCGAGGCCGTCGACGACGATCGCTGGATGAGCCTTCCGCGCCGGACGGAAGCCCTCCTCCACGCCGAGGTGGATCTCGACCGAGCCGTCCTCCGACCGGAACCAACACCCGCCGCGAGCACGCAGTTGCTCGGGCTTGGGAACCTCGGTGAGGCCGAGCGTCGCGGCGTAGAACCGGCGCGCGTCGTCCTCGCGTCCGCTCGGCATCGCGACCTGCACATGGTGGAGTCCGGTGAGCCGCATCTCGCCTTCGAACGTACCGGATGTCGCGTTGGCCGGGATCAAGCCTGCTGCACCCGGACGCTCAGGGAGAACCGCTGCCCGCTCGGCGTGCCCTCGAGGCTCCGGTAGTCGAGCTGCAACGCCGTGCCGCCCTCGCCGATCGCCCGGAACCGCCACACCTCCTGCCCGCCGGAGCCGGGCGGGCCCGGCGAGGACTCGTACGTGTCCGCCACCTTCTCGAGGACCCGGGGATCGGGCGCCTGCGTGAGCACCCAGTGGTAGGGCGTCGTGTGGTTGGCCGGGAGCGTGATGATCAAGACCTGGGTGACCTTGACGTCGACGCTCGAGCCGCTGTCGCGCTGGGTGAGCTCCACCGACTTCGAGACGTCGCCGTAGCCGCGGCACGCGGCCGCGAGCAGCGCGACCGAGGTCAGGGCCACGAGGAGCCTCGCGAACGACCGGCGCCGCATGGGACACAGTGTGCCGGGTCGCGCCTGCGGCCGCGAGGCAGGGCGTCGACGCGGGCCCGCGCGCGGAACGTGGTTCACTCCGCCGATGGAACGACGACCGCTCGGGGGGACCGGGCTCACGGTCTCACCCATCGGACTGGGCATGGCAGCGCTCGGCCGTCCCGCGTACATCAACCTCGGGCACGAGCTCGACCTCGGCGACGACCTCGGCGTGCAGGCAGTCGAACGCCACGCGCACGGGGTGCTCGACGCCGCGTGGGCGGCCGGCGTCCGATACCTCGACGTCGCCCGTTCGTACGGCCGCGGGGAGGAGTTCCTCGCGTCGTGGCTCCACACGCGGGAGATCCCCGCCGGCGCCGCGGTCGTCGGTTCGAAGTGGGGCTACCGGTACGTCGGCGACTGGCGGGTCGCCGCCGAGGTGCACGAGGTGAAGGACCACTCGGCGGCCGCGTTCGACGAGCAGTGGCCAAAGAGCCGGGCGCTGCTCGGCACCCACCTCGCGCTCTACCAGATCCACTCGGCCACCCTGGGGACCGGCGTGCTCCGCGACCGCGCGGTGCTGGAACGCCTGGCCCGCCTGCGCACGGAGCAGGGCATCCTGGTCGGCGTCACGACGAGCGGCCCGAACCAGGCCGCCACGATCCGCGAGGCGCTCGAGGCCGAGGTCGACGGCTTCCGGCCGTTCGCCTGTGTCCAGGCCACCTGGAATCCCCTCGAGCCGTCCGCCGCCCCGGCGCTCGCCGAGGCCCACGACGCCGGCTGGGGCGTGATCGTGAAGGAGGCCCTGGCGAACGGCCGCCTCACCGCCCGCGAGCGCGACCGCGACGTCCTCGGGAATCGCGCCCCGCTCGACCGCGCGGCCGCCGATCTCGACACGGGTGTCGATGCGGTCGCCATCGCGGCAGCGATAGCGCAGCCGTGGGCCGACGTCGTGCTCTCCGGCGCGGCCACCCTCGGGCAACTCCGAAGCAACCTCGCCGCGCTCGCGATCGAACCCGCCGCGATGGAGTTCGATCCCGCGCCGACCCCGATGGATCCCGGCGACTACTGGCGACTCCGATCGGAGCTCCGCTGGGCGTGATGCTCGAACGACGCCCGCAACCGGCCGCTGCTTGGTTCGCTTAGGCTCCCGCGAGCACCGGTTCGAACTACCGAGAGGAGAGGGAACGTGGCGATCAAGGCGGTCGTCGAGCTCACCGCCAAACCCGGACGACGGGCGGAGCTCGCGAGTCTGCTCGAGGGCATGGTGCAGCAGGGCGCCGGGCAACCCGGCTTCCTCGGCAGCACGCGATTCGAGGTGCTCGACCAGCCGGACGTGCTGATCGAGATCGCCGACTGGGAATCGGCCGACGCGCGGGCGACACACATGCAGGAGAGCGCCGCCACCGGCGCCTACGCGCCCCTGCTGGAGCTGCTCGCGGCGCCGTTCCGAGTCACGCTGATCCAGCAGATGACCTGATCGCCGCCGGCAAGCGCGACATGCGACGCGAAAGGGGCCGGGCGCGAAGCGCCCGGCCCCCTTGCTTCCGTCCGGAAGAGCCGCCTGCCGCCGTCTACGAGCAGCCGGAGGTCGAGCCGCAGCTGTTGCAGACGTAGCAGCTGCCGGCCGGCTGCATCTTCGAGCCGCACGAGTAGCAGAGCGGCGCGTCGACCGACTTCGACTCCGGCTTCGCCGTCAGGTTGATGAGCTGCGGCTGGACCGGCGCGTCCTCGACAGCCTCGGCCGGCGCCGGTGCGATCCCGTACTCCGCTGCTGCGGTGCCGTCCTCGATCGCGGCCTTGCGTTCGTCGATCGACTTGATCCCGAGCGCCTCGCGCTGTTCGAGCGGCAGGTACTCGAGCGCCAGCCGCCGGAAGATGTAGTCCATCAGCGAGGACGCGAACCGGATGTCCTTGTCGTTGGTGATCCCGCTCGGCTCGAACCGCATATTCACGAACTTCTGGACGTAGTCCGCGAGCGGCACGCCGTACTGCAGCCCGACCGAGACCGCGATCGAGAACGCGTCCATCAGCCCGGCGAGCGTTGAGCCCTGCTTCGAGACCTTCAGGAAGATCTCGCCGATGCCGTCGTCCGGGTACTCGCCGGCGGTGATGTAGCCCTCGGACTCCCCGACCGCGAACGAGATCGTCTTGGCCGGGCGGACGGCCGGGAGGCGCTTCTTCTGCGACCACGGGATCACCGCGGGGGCCTCTGCAGACGCCGTCGCCTTCTTCTCGGCCGACAGCGGCTGCGCCACCTTGCAGTTGTTCCGGTAGATCGCGACCGCCTTCAGCCCGAGCTTCCAGCCCTCGACGAACAGCTGCTCGACCTCCTCGACCGTGACCTCCTCCGGCATGTTCACCGTCTTGGAGATCGCGCCCGAGATGAACGGCTGCACCGCGCCCATCATCCGGACGTGGCCCATGTACTGGATCGCGGAGTCGCCCATCGAGGTGTCGAACACCGGCAGGTGCTCGGCCTTGAGGTGCGGCGCCTCGGCCACCGAGTTGTGCTCGGCGATGTACTCGACGACGTCGGTGGCCTGCTCGGCCGTGTAGCCCAGCCGGTGGAGCGCCCGCGGGATCGTCTGGTTGACGATCCGCATGGTCCCGCCGCCGACCAGCTTCTTCTGCTTGACCAGCGCGAGGTCGGGCTCGATACCGGTCGTGTCGCAGTCCATCATCAGCCCGATCGTGCCGGTCGGCGCCAGCACCGACGCCTGCGCGTTGCGGTAGCCGTGCTGCTCTCCGAGCGCGACCGCCTCGTCCCACGACGACTTGGCCGCGGTGAGGAGCGCCTCGGGCACCAGTTCGGCATCGATGTGGTCGGCCGCCGCGCGGTGCTTGCGCATCACGCGGAGCATCGCGTCGCGGTTGGGAGCGAACCCGGCGAACGGACCGGTGTGCGCCGCGATCTTCGCGGAGGTCGCGTACGCGTGGCCGGTCATGATCGCCGTCAGCGCCCCCGCCCAGGCCCGACCGCCGTCCGAGTCGTACGGAAGCCCCCGCGCCATCAGCAGCGCGCCGAGGTTCGCGTAGCCGAGCCCGAGCTGGCGGAACGCCACCGCGTTGCGCCCGATCTTCTCGGTCGGGTAGTCGGAGTTGCCGACGATGATCTCCTGCGCGGTGAACACGACCTCGATCGCGTGCTTGTAGCCGGCGACGTCGAAGTTCATGTCGGCGTCCGCGAACTTCAGCAGGTTCAGCGACGCCAGGTTGCAGGCGCTGTTGTCGAGGTGCATGTACTCGCTGCACGGGTTCGACGCATTGATGCGGCCGGACGCCGGGCACGTGTGCCACTCGTTGATCGTGGTGTCGTACTGCATGCCGGGGTCGGCGCACTCCCACGCGGCCTGCGCGATCTCGCGCATCAGGTCACGCGCGCGGACGGTGTCGACCGTCTCGCCCGTCGTGACGGCCTTCAGCTTCCAGTCCTGGTCGTTCTCGTACGCGTGCAGGAACTCGTCGGTCACCCGGACCGAGTTGTTCGCGTTCTGGTACTGGATCGAGTTGCTGTCCTTGCCGTCGAGGTCCATGTCGAACCCCGCGTCGCGGAGCGCCCGGGCCTTCTTCTCCTCGTGCGCCTTGCACCAGATGAAGTCGGAGACGTCCGGGTGGTCGACGTTGAGAATGACCATCTTCGCCGCGCGCCGCGTCTTCCCACCGGACTTGATCGTCCCGGCCGACGCGTCGGCTCCGCGCATGAAGGAGACGGGGCCGGAGGCCGTCCCGCCCCCCGCGAGCTGCTCCTTGGACGACCGCAGCCGCGACAGGTTGATCCCCGAGCCGGAGCCGCCCTTGAAGATCGTCCCCTCCTCGACGTACCAGTTGAGGATCGAGGACATCTTGTCGTCAACCGCGAGGATGAAGCAGGCGCTGCACTGCTGCGGCGTGTCGGCGACCCCCACGTTGAACCACACCGGGGAGTTGAACGCGGCCTTCTGGTGGACCAGCAGGTGGCTGAGCTCCTCGGCGAACACCGTCGCGTCCTCGGACGAGGCGAAGTAGCCGTCGTCCTCGCCCCACTTGCGGATGGTATCCACCACCCGGCCGATCAGCTGGCGGACGCTCGACTCGCGCTGCGGTGTGTTGAGGGAGCCGCGGAAGTACTTCTGGGCCACGATGTTGGTCGCGTTCTGCGACCAGCTCTTCGGGAACTCGACGTCCCGCTGCTCGAAGGCGTTGCCACCCTCCTTGAAGTTCGGGATGACCGCATCTCGGACCTCCCACTCCACCTCGTCGTACGGGTGAACACCCTCGGCGGTGAAGTGCCGGGCGAATGTGAGGCCGCGCTCCCTGGACTGGACGTCCCGCTCCCGTGTGGCCACTCGAATGGCCTCCTCTCTGGCTCCGCGGGGAAGGGTTACAGCGGTGTGATTACGACCGTCGGATTCTTGTGCGACCCGCCGCGCGTGTCAAGCGGATCCTCGGATATTGTCCCACATCTTGGGGAAGCCGCCCCAGCCGACCACAACATCTTGTGGTCATGTCCGACACGCGTGTGGTTCAGGCCTTGGCGCGGCGCTTGGCCGGCTCCCGCTTCTGGAGCGTCCCCAGCTCGCGTTCGAAGTCGGCCGCCTGCTGGAAGTCCTTGTACACGCTCGCGAACCGCAGATAGGCCACCTGGTCCATCTTCGCCAGCATTGCGAGCACCTCGAGCCCGACGTCCTCCGTGGTCACGACGGGGCCCTTTCGCCGGAGGCGCTCCTCGATCCGGGAGGCCACGTTCTGCACCTGGGCGGCCGTGACCGGGCGGTTGGTCAGCGCCTTGGAGATCCCGGCGACCACCTTGCCCCGGTCGTACGGCTCCTTGCTCCCGTCGCGCTTGACCACCATGAGGCCGAGGTCCTCGATCCGTTCGAACGTGGTGTACCGCCGCCTGCAGGACAGGCACTCCCGGCGCCGGCGGATCGCCGCGCCGCGGTCCGACGTGCGGGAGTCGACCACGCGGTCGTTCTCCTTCCCGCACCACGGACAGCGCACTCGGATTCCTCCCCTCCGCCGGCGAACGGCCCCGACCACAACATGTTGTGGTCTTCCCGACCGTAGCGAGCCTGCCTCCGTCCGTCAACGTTCCAGGCCGAGGCTCGGGTTCCGCGGAAGAGGTCCGGACGGCGCGCTAGCGGGGGACGACGAGGTTCGCGCCCACGGCGAGCGTGCCGCCGAGGTGGTTGGCGTGCACGATCGCGTCGACCACCGGTCGGGGGTCTGCCGACGGCCCGGCCAGCCTCGAGGCGATCGTCCACAGCGTGTCGCCCGCACGCACGACGTAGTGGCGAACCGCGGCCGCGTGGTGCACGGCGTGTCGCTCCGGATGCGCGTCCGTGTCGCCCGCCTGCGCGGACGACGCCGCGACCGTGAGCGCGACGCCCACGGCGGCGAGCAGCCCGCCGACCCGACCCCATCGAACACGCGTTCGTGCCATGCGGGCAGTGTACCGAACGAACGTTCGAAGTCAAGGAGAAGATCGAACAGATGTTTGATGCGTGCCCGGACGGATGCTACCGTTCGGTTCGCCCCCAAGGAGGAACGCGACCATGGGAACTCAGCTTGACCTCACGGCCCGGCAGCGCCGGATCCTGGAGTTCATCAACACGGCCACGCACGAGCGCGGCTACCCGCCCACGGTGCGGGAGATCGGCGAGGCGGTCGGGCTCACCTCGTCCTCGAGCGTGCACAGCCAGCTCGAGAACCTCGAGCGCAAGGGCTACCTCCACAAGGACCCGACGAAGCCCCGCGCCATCGCGACCGGCGAGGCCGGGATCGACCGCGGCGTGGCCGTTCCCCTCGTGGGGCGCATCGCCGCCGGCGCGCCGACGCTCGCCGACCAGCAGGTCGAATCCATGCTCTCGGTCCCGTCGGAGTTCACCGGGCGGACGGGCGAGCATTTCGCGTTGCGCGTGTCGGGCGACTCGATGACCGGCGCCGGGATCGACGACGGCGACGTGGTCCTCGTTCGCCGGCAGGACGACTGCGATGACGGCGACATCGTGGCCGCCATCCAGCCCGGGCCGGCGGAGGACGAGGCGACCGTCAAGCGGCTGCGGCGCAGGAACGGGCGGGTGGTCCTGGAGCCCGAGAACCCCCGGCTGCAGCCGTTCGAGCTCGGTGAGGGCGGCTACGTGGCGGGCAGGGTGGTCGCGGTCCTGCACCGCCTGTAAGGGGCGCGGACGCGGTCCGGCGGTCCTAGGCCCCGCCGGAGTCCGTGATGTGGCCGAGGTGCTTCATCGCCATGACGCCGACCTCCTCGGAGATGTCGCCGTT
Organism: Actinomycetota bacterium; assembly: GCA_035577825.1. Classification (GTDB taxonomy): domain Bacteria; phylum Actinomycetota; class UBA4738; order UBA4738; family JACQTL01; genus DATBHM01. The sequence goes on from DATLUW010000784.1 coordinate 7,647, forward strand.
CGAGGCGTTGATCGCGAGGATGCGCTCCCCCGTCTTGTTCCGCATGAGCGCCAGATAGAACGGCAGGTAGATCTCCTCCTCGGCGGTGAGCTCGAAGAACGACACCGGCGTGGGGATGCCCTGCTGGTTGAGCGCCATGTCCTGGCGTTCGTACTGCTGGGGGGTCCTGGCCTCCCCGAG
>DATLUW010000785.1:0-5469 GCA_035577825.1 Actinomycetota bacterium
AGATGAAGTACAGGAACGCGTGCACTGCGAACCCGCGCCGCGCGGCCCGCTGGTTCATCTCAACCTCGACCTGTTGGTACTGCTCGAGGGTCAGCCCCTCCGGCACCGCCGTCACCTCCGGTCTCGTCGCCGCCGGGCGCGACATCGGGTTCGCACGGCCGCGGCGCGAGGATACCCCAGCCCGGCGCGCGAACCGCGACGCTCGGCGCGTGCAGGCTGCGGCGCCGCGTAGAGCTTCGTCGCCCCCGGGGCGTGCACCTGGTGCGGCGGAAGCTCGGTGCCCCGGACGAGCATCACGACGTGCAGGACCACGTGCCCGCCGATGGCCGCCACCGCGCTCCCGGTCAACAGGAAGGCCAGGCTGAACACGTCGCACGCGAGGATCGGGGAGCGGATCACCGGTCCCCGGAACTCCGTGTACCCGAGATGGTGGACGGCGATCACGACGGCGCTCGCCGCGAGCGCCAGGGTCTCCCACCCTCCCTCGGCGGCGCCGGCGCCATCAGGGCCGGGGGTCCCCCCATTCGCAGGTCCCGGCGCCGTAACCGGACGGACCCGCGGTCACTCCCCCAGCGTCCGGTCGAGGAACGCCAGCGCCACGGGGACCTGCGAGGCCGCGTCGAAGTCCATCCAGTGGCCCGAGCCCTTCACGATGTGGAGCTCTGCCGCGTCCGGCCCGCCGTGGCGGACCAGAGCGTGGAACAGGGCGACGCTCTGCTGGAAGGGCACGACGGCGTCGAGGTCGCCGTGTTCGATCAGGAACGGCGGCACGTCGCGCCGCTTCGTCAGGTACGCGACGGGATTCGCGGCGCGCACCCGGCCGGGAACCGTCCGGATCGGAGCGCCGACCAGCCGGGACTCCGCGGATCCGGCGGCGTCGTGGCGTTCGGCCGGCTCGACGTCGTGGTTGCGCGAGAGCTGCCGATCCATCGTCAGGAAGTCGACGGGCCCGTACCAGTCGATCACCGCCTGCACGGCGCTCGAGACGCCGGGGTTGCCGAGCGATGGATCGTCGAACCGCGCGACACCGGTCGAGGTGCCCAGGATGGCGACCAGGTGGCCGCCGGACGAGTCGCCCCACGCTGCGATGCGATCCGGGTCCAGCCCGTACGTCGCGCCGTTCGCCCGAATCCAGCGAACCGCCGCCTTCACGTCCTGGATCTGCGCCGGGAAGATCGCCTCCGGCGTCAGCCGGTAGTTGATGCTCACCACGGCGTACCCGCGGCTCGTCACCAGCGGGATGCCCGACAAGTACTCCGGCGCCGCCTTGTCGCCGGTCATCCACGCGCCGCCGTGGACGTACATCACCACCGGGAACGGCGGGATTCCCTCCCGTGGCAGGTAGACGTCGAGCCGCTCCGCCGGTGAGGCGTTCGCGTACGGAACATCGATGAAGCGGGTGCGCGAGGGACGGGGGCTCGACGGGTGTGGCGCCGGGGCGCTGCCCGTCCTCGTGACCCCCGGTGTCGTGGCCCGGAGCGTGGTTCCTCCGCTGCGGCCGCCGAGGCCGCCCGCGCAGGCCGGCAGCAGCACCGCGAGCGCGATTCCTGAGGTCAGCAGCCCCCGACGCGATCCCATGGCTGCGGCCAGTCAACCGAACGCCGCGCCGCGATCGGGAGGCTGCGTGGCCCGGGTTCGGTGGGCCGGACGGCGCCTGCGTTCAGACGCCGACGGTCGGGCTGCGGCGCTCGAGCAGGACCACGTCGCGCCAGACGTCGCCGTGGCGGCCGATGCGCTCGCGGCGCCCGACCTCCCGGAACCCGCATGCCCGGTGCAGCGCCAGCGAGGCCTCGTTCTCGGCAAGGACGCCGGCCTGCAGCGTCCAGATCCCCGCGAGCTCGGAGTCCGCGATCAGCCGGTGGAGCAGCGCCCGTCCGACGCCCCGGCCGCGGGCGGCCACCGCCACGTAGATGCTGAGCTCGGCCACGCCGCGGTACACCGCGCGCTCCGAGACCGGCGACAGCGCGACCCATCCGAGCACCCGCCCTTCGCGCTCCTCGCGGGCGACCAGCCTGCACTCGCGGAGCCGGGCGCGGTTCCACGCGTCCCACGTCGGCGCGTACATCTCGAAGGTCGCGTTCCCGCCGGCGATGCCCTCCTCGTAGATCTCGCGGACCGCCGGCCAGTCGTCCGGCCGCATCGGATCCACGAGCACGCCGTTCACGCCGGCTTGGAGGCCTTCATCGAGAAGAACAGCGGCATCCGCCCGTCGAGGTCGCCCGGGAGCCTGTGGGTCCCGTCGTCGTGCGGCTCGAGCCCCGGCGACGGCCATTCGAGGAACGGGAACTCGTGCAGGAACTCGACCCGCAGCCCCGCCCGGGCGAGCCCGGTCACGATCTCGCCGAGGGAGTGGTTCCAGCCGAACTCGTTCTTGGACTCGATGACGGCGTCGCGATCCGCGTAGGACCCCTGCACCTCGAACGCCAGCGGCTCTTCGTGCGACCAGTAGGGGTAGCGCAGCTCCGGCCGGTGGAAGTCGACGTCGCCCTCGTCCTCGAACACCTGCAGGAACGGGTGCACCTCGGTCACGTACAGGAACCCGCCCGGCGCGACGAACCCGGCCGCCACCTCGGCCCACCGTTCGATGTCGGGCAGCCACCCGAGCACGCCGCGGGAGGTGTAGACGACGTCGTACGCGCCGTCCAGCCGCTTGGGAAGGTCGTCGATCGACGACTCGACGAACGTCGCCGGGATGCTGAGCTCGTTGGACAGCCCACGCGCGATGTCGAGGGCGCGCGGCGAGAAGTCGACGCCGGTCGCCGCCGCGCCCTCGCGCGCCCACGACAGCGTGTCCATGCCGAAGTGGCACTGGAGGTGCAGCAGGGTCTTCCCCACCACCGGGCCGACCTCGTCGACCTCGTACGCGCGGAGCCGCGACCGTCCCTGCTTGAACTCCTCGACCCGGTAGAACTCCGACCTCGCGTTCACCTCTGCCCACTCGTTCCACAGGGCCCGGTTCGCCTCGAGATAGGGGTCGTCCACCCGCCCAGATTCCCAGAACCGGGGCTCGATACCACGGGTGCGTGGACGGTCCGCATCCGAGCGCCCAGGGAGTCGCGACGGGACTCCGCTCGCACGCCCACGCTCCGTCGTCCCGCCTGCAGGATCTGCGCCGGGCGACCCGACCCGGCTGGCGCCCGACGGCTCGGACGAGCAACGACCGCCTCTCGGACGACCGCCTCTCGGACGCATGGCACGGGGACCCGTCCGACGCATCGACGGGCTGCCCCTGACCCCGTTCAGCTCGCGGCCGGCGTCCTCGTCACGGCCTCGAGGAGCCGGCGTGAGGTCTCGGTGACCTCGCGGACGGCCTCGTCGAACGCCTCGGCGTTCTTCTTCGACGGCACGCGGTAGCCGCTCACCTTGCGGATGTACTGCAGGGCGGCCTCGTGGAGCTCCAGCTCGGTCGGCGGACCGTCCGGTGAGCGCAGGACCTTGATGCTTCGGCACATGGCCCAGAGGCTACGACAGCCGCGTCAGCTCCTGGTCGCCTTCGACGCCGCGATCGCGCTGTCGGCCAGGACGTCGAGGCCCTCCTCGAGCTGGTCGTCGGTGATGACGAGCGGCACGAGGTGGCGGAGCACGTTGTGGTACGGCCCGCACGTCACCGGCACGACGCCGCGCTCCAGCGCGCCGCGCACCAGCGCCCCGGTGAACTCCTCCGCCGGCTCCTTCGTCTCGCGGTCCTTCACGAACTCCACGCCGACCATCGCGCCCAGCCCGCGGATCTCGCCGACCTCGGGGATCTCCTCGGAGACGTGCTCCCATCGGGCCCGAATCGTCTTGCCGACCGTCTCGGCGCGCTCGAGCAGCCCCTCCTCCTCGATCACGTCGAGGACGGCGTTCGCGGCGGCGCAGGCCACCGGGTTCCCGACGTACGTGCCGCCGATCGCGCTCGGCCCGGGCGCGTCCATGATCTCGGCGCGCGCCACGACGGCCGACAGCGGGTAGCCGTTCGCCAGGGACTTCGCAAGGGTCACGATGTCCGCCTCGAAGTCGAACTGCTCGCTCGCGAGGAACGTCCCCGTGCGGCCGGTCCCGGACTGGATCTCGTCGGCGATCACGAGGATGCCGTGCTTCGAGCACAGCTCCTTCAGCCCCGCCAGGAACTCGCGGTTCGGCACGACGAAGCCGCCTTCGCCCTGGATCGGCTCGACCACCACGGCCGCGACCGTCCGCGGGTCCACCACCGTGACGAACCCCCGCTCGAGCGTCTCGAGCGCGATGCGTCCGGCCTCGTCCGGGCGTTCGCTCCGATACGGGTACGGGAACGGGAACTTGTACGTCTCGGCCGCGAACGGCCCGAACCCGGTCTTGTAGGGCTTGTGGCGGCTGGTGAGCGACATCGTCAGCAGCGTCCGCCCGTGGAACCCGCCCTCGAACGAGATCAGCGACCCCCGCCCGGTGAAGGCCTTGGCGAACTTCACGGCGTTCTCGACGGCCTCGGCGCCGGCGTTGAACAGCGCGACCTTGCGGTCGCCGCCGCCGCAGTACCGGACCAGGCGCTCGGCGAGCTCGACGTAGGTCTCGTACGGGATCACCGAGAAGTCGGTGTGGGAGAACTTCGCGGCCTGGCGCTGCACCGCCTCGACCACCTTGGGGTGCGAGTAGCCGACGATGTGGCACCCGAGCCCGCCCGAGAAGTCGAGCATCGTGTTGCCGTCCACGTCGGTGAACGCGGCGCCGTGCCCTTCCGCGATGACGGCCGGCGCGTGGAGGTCCAGGGCGTTCGGGACGACCCGTTCCTTGCGTTCGACGATCTCCCGGGTGCGCGGGCCGGGAATCTCGGTGACGAGATCGATCGTGGACATGAAGCCCTCCTTGCGTTCCCCCTCACGCTGCCGCGGGGGACGAAGTCAGGCACCCACAGACAGCCTCGAAACGGAACCCGCCCGGGCGATACCCCGCCCGGGCAGGCTACACGTCACCGACGCCCGGCAGCACCTGCCCAAGCGAACAGATGCCGCCCCGGCGTCACAACAGATGGGTGGAAACCGGCTCCCCCGTCCCCTCGCCGTCCTCGGCGATGCCGTCCGCCGTGTCGGCGATCTCCTGCATGGCCTTGGCGCCGATCGGGATGACCGTGGCGCCCTCGCCGACCTCGGCGGCGTGCGACTGCACGAACGCCTCGGTCCGCAGCGGCTTCTCCTTCAGGGCGAACGCCAGCACGAGCGCCAGCACCGCCAGCGGCAGCGACACGAGGAACACCGTGTGCAGCGAGTGGGCGTACGCGAGCTGCGTGTTGCCGTGCGTGGACGCCATCTCGTTCGCGAAGCGCTGCGCGAGGATGGTGCCGAATGCCGCCACGCCCAGCGTGCCGCCGATCGACCGGGAGAACTGGGTGGTCGCCGTGGCGACGCCCATCTCCTCGCGCTTCGCGTCGTTCTGCACCGCCAGCGTGTACGTCTGCATCATCAGGCCGATCCCGACGCCGAGCAGGATCATCGCCATGACCGCCTGGCCGGAGGT
>DATLUW010000786.1:0-6526 GCA_035577825.1 Actinomycetota bacterium
CCGGTGGCGGTCCGCACGTGAGGGTGTTCGACGGGACGAGCAACACGATCATGTACAGCTTCTTCGCGTACCAGTCCTCGTTCACCGGGGGCGTGTACGTGGCGGCCGGCGACGTGAACGGCGACGGCATCGACGACATCATCACGGGTGCCGGCGCCGGCGGCGCTCCGCACGTGAAGGTGTTCACGGCCGACCCTGCCGGCGGCGGCCTGCAGGCTACGAAGAGCTTCTTCGCATACCCGTCGGCGTTCACCGGCGGCGTCCGCGTCGCGGCAGGAGACGTCGAAGGCGACGGCAATGCGGACATCATCGTGGCTCCCGGAGCCGGCGGCGGGCCGCTCGTCAAGGTGTTCAACGGGATCACGGGCAACACGATGCAGAGCTTCTTCGCCTACCAGTCGTCGTTCACCGGTGGCGTGTTCGTGGCGTACGGCCAGGTGCCGCAGACACCCGGCGGCCCGTAGAGCGGCCGGGACCGGCCCGGCCCGGCGCCGGCTGTACACGGACGACGCCGTCCAGGAGCTGCCGCAGTCCGGCGAGCTGATCCGCGGCCTGCCGAACATGATCGCCCTGGTCGAACACCACCCCGACTTCCCGTCGGGAGAGATCACCCGGATCTCGGGGACCGGCGACCTGGTCGTGGTCGAGGGCCGGCTCCGGTACGAGCAGGGCACGTTCTTCGAGGTCGTGGTGGCCCAGTTCCGCGGCGACCGTGTGTGGCGGAGCACCGAGTACTACGCCGCGCCGTTCGAGGCGCCCGAGTGGCGCGCGGACCTCGTCGAACGGATCTGACACCCCGCTCGGGTACCGTTCCCTCCGGCCGAATCCCCGGGCTGCGGGAGCACCGGTTCCGCCCGGGGGTTCGAGGAGGGAGCGGGAGCATGGCATCGCAGTCGGAGTTCCACCGGGCGCCGGACGGGATGGCGGCGGCGAACGGCTACAGCCACGCGGTCGCCGCGACCGGCCGGTTCGTGGCGATCGCCGGGCAGGTCGCGATGGACGAGCACGGCGACCTGGTGGGGGAGGGCGACCCGGCCGCGCAGGCCGAGCGGGTATTCGAGAACCTCCGGCTGGCGCTGGCGGCCGTGGGGGCGGCGTTCACCGACGTCGTGAAGTTCGGCGTGTTCACGACGGACATCTCGATGCTGCCGGCCGTGCGCGAGGTCCGGGACCGGTACGTCGACACCGAACGCCCGCCGGCGAGCACGGCGGTCCAGGTCGGGGCGCTGTTCCGGCCGGGCTACCTGCTGGAGATCGAGGCGTTCGCGATCGTGGACGTGGAATGACGCTGTCCTCATGACCGGTGCGCTCCGGAGGTTCGACGCGGCCGAGCGCCGCGCCCGGCTGGCGGTGCGACACCACCTGGTGGCAGAGGCCCGTGCGGACGATGCGGCCGAGGTCGCCCGCGGCGTGGTGGCGCTGCACTCGACCGATCCGGCGTCGGTGTACCTGTCGCTTCGGGCTCGTCTGCGCGAACCCACGTTCGCCAGAATCGACCGGGCGCTGTACGAGGACCGGACGCTCGTGCGGATGCTCGGGATGCGGCGGACGATGTTCGTCGTGCCGGCGGAGGACGCGGTGGTAATCCAGGCCGGGTGCGCGGACGCCATCGCGGCGCGCGAACGCCGCCAGCTCGAGTCCATCCTCGAACAATCCGGCGTCGCGAAGCCCGCCGGCCGGTGGCTCCGGTCGGTGGAGGCCGAGGTCGAACGCGCCCTCGCCGTCCGCGGCGAGGCGCTCGGGTCCGAGCTGTCGACCGACGTCCCCGCCCTGCGCGAGCGCATCCGCCTGGCCGAGGGGAAGCCCTACGCCGCCGAGGTGAACGTCACCACGCGGGTGCTGTTCCTCATGGCGGCCGAGGGTCGGATCGTCCGCGGCCGGCCGCGGGGCTCGTTTGTCTCCAGCCAATATCGGTGGCGGCCGGCCGGCGAACACACGCCGATGGATGTCGCCGAGGCCCGCGCCGAGCTCGTCGGCCGGTGGCTGCGCGCCTTCGGGCCGGGCGCCGTCGCGGACCTCAAGTGGTGGACCGGCTGGACGGTCGGCGAGGTGCGAGCGGCGCTCGCCGCGGTGGGCACGGCCGAGGTGGAGCTCGACGACGGGGTCAAGGGGGTCGCCCTCGCCGACGACCTGGAGCCCGTGACCGAACCCGAACCGTGGGTCGCACTGCTGCCGGCGCTCGACCCGACGGTCATGGGGTGGCAGGAGCGGTCGTGGTACCTCGGACCGCATGTCCCCTCGCTGTTCGACCGATCGGGGAACGCCGGCCCGACCATCTGGTGGGACGGCCGCGTGGTCGGCGGATGGGCCCAGCGTCCGACCGGGGAGATCGCCGTCCGGCTGCTCGAGGACGTCGGAAGCGCCGCCACCGCGGCCGTCGACGCCGAGGCCGAACGCCTCCGCGCCTGGATCGGCGACGTGCGGGTCACTCCCCGGTTCCGCACCCCGCTCGAGCGCGAGCTGAGCTCCTGAACACCGGGCCCGGCACGCCAACGGTGGTACACCTGTCGCCATGCCGTTGCCGAGGGCGCTGGCCCGGTTCAACCGCGTGGTCACCAACCGAGTGCTCGGCCTCATCGCGCCCTGGGTCCCGCCGTTCGCCGTCGTCGTCCACCGCGGGCGGTCCTCGGGCCGCACGTACCGAACCCCGGTCTGGGCGTTCCACCGCGGCGGCCGGTTCGTGATGGCGCTCACCTACGGGCCGGGCGCCGACTGGGCGAAGAACATCGTCGCGGCCGGCTCGTGCGGGCTGATCCGCATGGGCACGGAACGGCGGCTCACCTCGCCGAGGGTCGTCCGAGCGACTCCGTCGCGGAGGCTCGTTCCCGGCTTCGTGGCCGTCGTGCTCCGGACGATCGGCGTGCACGACTTCCTGGTGCTCGAACCGGCGGGGTCGGCCGTGCGAGGATCGGCCCATGAGTGACGGGTTCCCCGCCGAGGGGATGGAGCTCACCCACCTGCTCGTCGTGAGCGACCTCGCGGCATCGGTCCCGTTCTACCGGGACGTGCTCGGCGCCGAGGTGTACCGGGAGTACGGCGGGACGTCCTGCGTGCTGCGGTTCCTCGGGACGTGGCTGCTGCTCGTGACCGGCGGCGAACCGACCGCCGACAAGCCGACCGTGTCGTTCGCGGCGCCGGCGGACCCCGACCGTGTGAGCCACGAGATGACGATCCGCGTCCCGGACTGCCACGGCGCGTACGAGACGCTCCGGTCGCGCGGCGCCGAGTTCCTCACGCCTCCGGTGGAGTACGACTGGGAGATCCGGGCGTTCCTCCGCGACCCCGATGGCCACCTGATCGAGATCAGCGAGGCCCGCTCGCGGTAGCCGCCCGGCCGAACCGGGTGACAGTGATCGGCCCACGACCCCGTGACCCGGATGCGTCGTTTCATCCGATCCGGGCGATGAGCCGGTTCGGCCCGCGCTGTTCCCGTGTACGGGGTGGACGCGTTCGGCCTGGAAGGAGCCGGGCGTGGTCGTGACGTCCCGGCCGGAAGGGTGATGCTCGGATGACGAAGCTGGACCTGGCCCGGCTCCAGTTCGCTTCGACCAGCATCTACCACTTCCTGTTCGTGCCGGTGACGATCGGGCTGGCGTTCCTCGTCGCCCTGCTGCAGACCGCCTGGCACCGCAAGGGCGACGAGGCCTACCTGCGGCTCACCAAGTTCTTCGGGACCCTGCTGGTCATCAACATCGCGATCGGCGTCGTCACCGGGCTGGTGCAGGAGTTCCAGTTCGGAATGGACTGGTCCGCCTACTCGCGGTTCGTCGGCGACGTGTTCGGGGCGCCGCTCGCCATGGAGGGACTGGCGGCGTTCTTCCTGGAGTCGACGTTCCTGGGCCTGTGGATCTTCGGATGGGGGCGGCTGTCGAAACGGGTCCATCTGGCCACGATCTGGGCGGTTGCGTTCGGGGCCATGCTCTCGGCCGCGTTCATCATGGCCGCGAACTCCTGGATGCAGCACCCCGTCGGCTACGCGATGAAGTCGGGGAAGGCGCAGCTGACGAACATCTGGGCGGTCCTCACCAACCCGGTCTTCCTGTGGGGGTACGCGCACGTGATCCTGGCGGCGCTGGTGACGGGCGCGGTGGTCATGCTGGCGGTGTCCGCCTGGCACCTCCGGCGCAAGGCGGAGGTCGAGATCTTCCACCGCACGGCCGCCCTCGCCGTGGTCGTGCTGATCCCCGCGATCCTGTTCCAGATGACGGTGGGGGATTTCCTGGGCGTCATCGAGACGAAGTACCAGCCGATGAAGGTCGCGGCCATGGAGGCGCAGTGGCAGACCTGCACGTCGTGCCCGTTCTCGGTGTTCCAGGTGGGCGGCGGCAAGGCCGACCACACGCCGACCAAGATCATCGAGATCCCCGACCTCCTGTCGGTCCTCGCCACCAACACCCTGCACGGCCAGGTCGTCGGCCTCGACGAGCTGAACGCGCAGTACCAGCAGCAGTACGGGCCCGGCGACTACGTCCCGAACGTGTTCATCCAGTACTGGTCGATGCGCGTGATGGCCTACATCGCGGTCGTCGTGCTGGGGCTCGCGGTGTGGGGGGGCGTGCTCCTGTGGCGCAAGCGGCTCGGATCGGACCGGTGGTGGGCGAGGTGGTTCCTGTGGGCCGCGGTCTGGGCGGCCGTGCTGCCCTTCGTGATGAACACCGCCGGGTGGATGCTCACGGAGAACGGTCGCCAGCCCTGGATCGTGCAGGGGCTGCAGCTGGTCAAGGACGGGGTGTCGCCGTCGATCAGCACCGCCACCGTCGCGATCAGCCTCACGGTCTTCGTGCTGCTGTACGGGGCCCTCGCGGTGGTCGACGCCGTGCTCATGTTGCGGTACTCGCGCAAGGAGCTCGACCCCGTCCCCGACCTCGACGAACAGGGCCAGCCGGTGCCGGCGATGTCGTACTAGGAGCGCGGGATGCAGAACTTCTGGTTCATCGTGATCGCGCTGTTCTTCACGGGCTTCTTCGTGCTGGAGGGGTTCGACTTCGGCGTGGGGATGCTGCACGGGATCGTCGGGAAGACCGACGCCGAACGCCGCCTGGCGATCAACACCATCGGGCCGCTGTGGGACGGGAACGAGGTCTGGCTGATCGTCGCGGGGGCCGGGATGTTCGCGGCGTTCCCGTCGTGGTACGCGACGATGTTCTCCGGGATGTACCTGGCGCTGGTGCTGGTGCTGGTGGCGCTGATCCTCCGCGGGGTGTCGTTCGAGTACCGGGGGAAGCGGGACGGCCAGCGGTGGCGCCGGACGTGGGACTGGTCGATGTCGCTGGGGAGCCTCGTCGCCCCGCTGCTGCTGGGGGTCGCGCTGGGCGACCTGCTGTACGGCCTCCCGATCGACTCGAGCCAGGAGTTCACCGGGAGCTTCTGGAGCCTGCTCACGCCGTACGGGGTGTTCGTCGGCCTGAGCATCGTGTCGATCTGCGTCCTGCACGGCGCCACGTTCCTCTCGTTGCGGACGACGCCGGGAGACGTCCATGATCGGGCGGCCCGGCTGGCGCGGCGGACCGCACCCGTCACCGCCCTGGTGGTGCTCGTGATGATGGTGTGGACGCAGATCATGCTGGACAAGGGCATCGTCCCGGGGCTCATCCAGGTGGGCGCCGTGCTCGCGTTGATCGCGGTGACGTGGCTGATCCGCGAGGGACGGGAGGGGTCGGCATTCGCCATGACCACGATCGCCATGGCCGCGACGATCCTGACGATCTTCATCGACCTGTACCCGCGGGTGATGGTCTCGAGCACCAGCGCGGCCAACGACCTCACCGTGACGAACACGTCCTCGTCGCCGTACGCGCTGAAGGTGATGACGATCGTGGCCGTGCTGTTCTTCCCGCTGGTCGTCGTGTACCAGGCGTGGTCGTACCACGTGTTCCGCCGGCGGATCGGAACCTCGGACCTCGAGCACCAGGGCGCGCCGGGCGATGCCGCTTCGGCAGCAGCGCCGGCCGCCACGGGCGAGTGACGCGGTGCGCCTGGTCGACCCGCGGCTCCTCCGACGCGCCCGCGGCGCCCGTCTCGCGCTGACGGCCGACGCGGTCCTCGGTGTCCTCGCGGCAGTGGCCCTGCTCGTCCAGGCGGCGCTGTTCGCGCGCATCGTGGCCGGGGCGTTCGAGGGCGAGCCGTTCTCGAAGTTGGGGGCGCCGCTCGCGCTGCTGGCCGTGGTGGCCGTCGTTCGTGCGCTGCTGGCCGGGGGGTTCGAGGCGACCGGCCGGCGGGCCGCGGCGGCCGTGATGTCGCGGCTCCGCCTCGACCTGGTCGAACACCGCCTGCTGCGCGAGCCGCTCGCGACGGACGGCGCTCTGGCGGGGGAGGTGGCGACGGCAGCGGTCCAGGGGGTCGACGGCCTCGAGACGTACTTCGCGCGGTACCTGCCGCAGGTGGTCCTCGCGGCGATCGTCCCGGTGATCGTCCTGGTGTGGACGTTCGTCGTAGACCGGACGTCCGCGCTGATCATGCTGGTCACGCTGCCGCTGATCCCCCTGTTCATGGCGCTCATCGGGCGGTTCACGGAGGCGAGGACCAG
>DATLUW010000787.1:0-2247 GCA_035577825.1 Actinomycetota bacterium
CGAGGATCAGCGCCGTCCGGAGACCGTCGGGGAGCTGCTGCAGCGCCCGCTGGACATCCCGGCGGTCGCTCGCGTCGGCTCCGATGTCGGCGACGGGAACCTGGGCGAACCGTCGCTTCGCGCGGACGGCCAGCCGACGGATCCGCTTCCGCTGCAGGTTCAGTGCCGTCCGGTAGGCGTATCCCGTCGGCGATTCCATTTCCCCGACGCGGTCCCACCGCTCGAGCACCCTTGTCATCGTCTCCTGAGCGATCTCCTCCGCCTCGAACGCGTCACCGACCAACAGGACGAGGGCCTGGCAGAGCGATCGGTACTCGGCTCGGAAGAACGACTCGAAGTCCCGAGTCCCGGTCGCTCCCTCGACCGGTAGGGTCACTTCGCGCATCTCGAACCATGAACCCCTCAGGTAGGGGAAGCGTTACAAGCCACAGCCTTCGTGAGACCCCATGGGGGCGTCGATGCACCCAGGCGGGTGCGATTCCGCATCAAACGCTGGCGGCTCGCCACAGGTCGCCGGCGGTCGTGTCGACGTCGTGGTCGTCGTCGTTCGCCAGCACCACGACGACCACGCCCGGATTCTGGAAGCACAGCGCCGCGGTGCGGTACCCCTCCCTCGCAAGGCCCGTGTGGCCGACGGCCCCCGAATCCCAGCCGTATTCGTCTCGCCTGTCGATGATCCCCAGCCCGTATCCAGGTCGCGCGTCGAAGTCGGTCATCTGGTCGACCGACGCTGCCGAGACGACCTCGCCGGCGCACAGCGCCCTGAACCATCGGGCGAGGCTCGGTGCGTCCGAAGCCATGGCGCCTTCGGAGGTGAACATGGTCGCGTTGGCGATCGACGGGAGATATCCGCCGTGCTCGTCGAAGGTGTCGGCCGACGCACCGAGCGGCATGGCCATCGGATCGGACGGCCGCTCGTCGGGCTGATAGATGAGTCGCTCGTACCCGTCGCCGGCGAGAACCCCACTGCGCAGCACCTCGGCGATCGGCCGACCGGTGACGTGTTCGACGATCAAGCCGAGCAGCAGGTAGTTCGTGCCGATGTACTCCCACTCCGACTGCTGACCGACCGGGCCGCGTTCGGGTGCGACGGTCGCGAGCTTCTCCTCGAGCGTCCAGACGCGCAACGGGTAGCGCAACAGGGCGTTTCGGAGCTGCTGTTCATCGGCGAAGTACTCGGAGATCCCACTTCGCATCGAGAGAAGGTCGACGACCCTGGCCCCGTTCGTGTCGAACTCGAGGTCGGGAGAGAGACGATCGGCGGCGAGATCGTCGAGGGCCAGCTCGCCGGCCTCGACCAGCCGCATCACCTGGGCCGCCACGAGGGTCTTGGTGATGCTGGCGATGGACATCTGATCGTTCGGAACCATCGCCCGATGTCCGGCGGCGAAGCCGGTTGCACCGCTCCAGGTCCCCTCAGGGGTGATCAGCGCCGCCGTGACCCCGTCGCCGTTGGCCGACGTGTCGAGCACCCGCTGGAGTTCAGCCGCCAGCTCATCGGGGACCGGCTCGTCGCCGAGGTGGGCGAACACCTCGATCGGAAAGCCCTGCGCCGCCCCGATCGGGGAGGCCGAGGCGACGGGTGCCTCCGAGGGCTCGACCGAAGCCGACGGCTGGACCGAGGCCGGCGTCCGGGCGCCGATCGAGGACGGTGCGCATCCGGCGAGCGCGATCACGAGGGTGAAGGCCGAGAGCCGGCCGCGATGAGTCTGCATCCCACTTCCCTTCGCTGATGTCGAGCCGATCGATCAGTTGGTGCGGGCACCGGTCGACGACGGTTAGCGGGCCGTGATGGGCTCCACGCTCCCGTCGGCCGAGATGCGGACCAGGTCGTCGAGCTGGCACACCGCCGGCTCGCTGCACGTCCCTCCGGCGTCGATCCGTGCGATCACCGCGTCGCCAGTCGCCTGCAGATCCCGCACAGCGCCCGGAACGGGGATCGGGTTGAACGTGGCGAGGTCGGTGCTGCGCCACAGGTCACCCCGCCCATCGGCGACGTAGAGCACGGACGGGCCTGCGAAGGCCATCGATGTGTACCCGGAGAACCATGATTCATCGTCCCGCGGGTGGTACGAAGAAAATGGGAGGTCCCGCGCAAGGACGTCCGGGTCGACCATCTCGGACCAGGTGGCACCCGCATCGGTGCTGACGGCGAGTCCCACGAGCTGATCGGGCCGAGGTGAGGGCTCGGGGTTGGCCAGGAGGACGACGACGGTCGAGCCGGCAGCGGCCAAAACGCTCGTCCAT
>DATLUW010000788.1:0-5045 GCA_035577825.1 Actinomycetota bacterium
GCGATGAAGCCGCCGACCGTCTCCTTGAAGTCGTCAAGCTTCGCCTTGGCGATCTCGATCTGGCCGGCGAGCGTCTTCCCGAACGTGTTGGCCGTCCCCCCGACCTTGTTGTTCAACGCTCCGAGGATGTTCGAGAAGTCCGTCGCGGCGTTCCCCGTCACCTTGTAGTCGATGCCGACCGTCTTCAGTGCTCGCGTGTTCCCGAGGAGCGCCTTGCCGATGCTCTGCGCGGCGGAGGTGGCGTCCTGCCCCGTGGCCCTCGCGTAGTCGAGGACGATCGGGATGGCCTGCTTCATCTGGTCCGCGGTGAGACTGAAGCGGGCGAGCACATTGTCCGCGGACAGGACCTCCTCATCCTGGAATCCGGTGAGGTGCTCGAGCGCCGTGGCCTGGGCCTGGAAGGCGTCGGTGGTCTGCCCCGCAAGCTTCGGCATCTGCGACAGCGTGTTCTGGAACTCAGCGGTGACCTGCTGCGACTCCATGAACGCCTTCACCGAGGACGCACCGAAGGCGACGACGGCCACCCCCGCTGTGGCGAACGCGGCCTTTGCGGCGCCGCTGAACTTCCCCATCGTCGTCGCGCCGGCCTCGGTCTCACCTCTCGCCTGGGCGAGGCCGGCCTCGAACTGCGACTTGTCGAGGAACAGCTTGACGGTGGCCCCGCCGACCACTCCTCCCAGCGCGCCACCGAACAGACCCATCAGATCACCCCGTCGGCCTTCATCCGGTTCAGCACCCGTTCCCTCGCGGCCTCGGAGGGAGCGTCCTCCGGTGCCTCGATCTGGCGCTTGGCCCGTGTCGCCTCGCGGACGAGCAGGGCCTCATCGAGGCAGTACGCGCACCATTCGCAGCCGACGCCGAGGAGCTCACTTGGCGGAATCCCCCTCAGCCGTGCCACTGCCATTACCCGCGGGACCGCTCTGGACGCTACGAAAGGATGCGAGCATCAACCTCTCGGCAAGATCCGTGTGGAGCGCCGCCCGGAAGATGGCGATCTGGTTCTCGTAGGGCATCAGCCGAGCGTCCTTCGTGGTGAGCGAGCGCACCTCCGTCCCGTCCGGGAAGCGGTAGCGCCGCGTCCGGTCGGAGATCACCCAATGCCGGTAGCGGGTGAGGAGCCGCCTCTCGTCCGGGGACAGCTTCTCGGTGTCGACGCCCTCGTATTCCGTCCGCTCCGCGATGCCGACGAGGTCGTTCGGGACCGTGGGCTCGATGCCGTCCTCCGGGGAGCCGTAGATGAGCTCGGACATGTCGCAGGGCTCGACGTCGGCGTCCCCACCCTCGGGGAACTCGATCGTGCGCAGACGCGAGTGCGCCCACTTCGCTTCCATGGTGGGCATGGTCGCCACCTGGCCTCCGATGCGCCGTGTATGGGAACCCGCGAGCGCGGCGCCGCTCTACGAGTAGGTGGTGGCGACCGAGGTCTTCTGAACGACCGTGATCGGCTCACCGGATGCGGGCACCTGGAGCGTGCCCTTGATCGCGACGGTCACCGGGTCGGCTGAGGCCGAGGGAGTAGCGGCGCCGTCGATTGAGAACTGGATGTACGGGATCTGGATCTGGAGCGTCCGGTTGGCCGAGGTCGGCTCCTGGTCGATGGTGAAGTCGAGCGCCCCCGCCACGGTCGTCGTGCTGAGGGCCGTGTTCGCTCCGGGGGCGGCCGAGCCGTAGAAGGTGAGGTTGTGGAAGTCCCGGTTCTGCATCAGCCCCGAGGCCGTGAAGTTCAGCGTGTAGAGCCCCGAGGAGTAGAAGTCCCCGGTGACGTTCTGCGTCTTCGGGAAGGATGCGTTCGCATAGGCCGAGGTGATCGTGAAGTCCGTCAGGTAGGTGATCGCCGTCGTCGCCGGGGTCGTCGCCGGGTCGATCTTGAGGACGGCCCGCGCCCATGTGTGGCCGAACACGCCGGCCGAGGGAATGGTGATGGTCGTCGTCGGCGTCGGGGTCGTCGCGTTGCCCACCGTCCTCGCCGCGAGGAACGTGGCGCCGATCTGGAGGAACTGGCCGGCGGTGTAGATGATGTCCAGCTGATTGCACACCGCGTCCTCGAAGCGGTCGTACTGCGTCGTGGAGGGCGAGAGCGGAGCGCCCACCCAGAGCGTGTGAGGGAGTGGTGTGTCCTTCCGGGCGAACGTGTGCGAGCGCGGGTCGCCGGCGCCCGTCACCGTGTCCGATGCGGTGCCGAAGTGGGCCGCGAAGATGCGCCCGTTCGAGTCGGGATGCGCCGCGAAGTTGACGAGTCCCCCGCCCCCGGCCCCCGTGATGTACTGCCCCGGAAGGAACGCCTGCCCGCTGATGAGCTCAAGGTCGGCGCGGTCCTGGGTCGGGGCGAGGTTGGTGCCGTCGTAGACGGGGATCTGGTAGTCCGGGTTGGCCGCCGCTGAACCCCATGCGGACTGCTTCGCGAGGGAGTAGAAGAACTTGTTCGAGACGAGAACGGGGACGACGGTCATCTACTCCTCCGGTTCCGATTCAGTCACCGGGTGACCGGGGGTGGCGGCCATCCGCTCAAGTTCCTCCATCTGGCCGGGGTCGAGGCCCTTGATGTCGATAAGGCCGCCCTTGCCGATCTTGCCCGTGTAGCCGGTGAGGCCCAGCACCGAATCCGGCCCCGCATCGCTCAGATAGAACCGCCTCTTGGCCTCAGCCATCGGGCATAGCGTCCGTTCGGGAGCAAGGAACCATCACAGCCCCGCGAACTCGAGGGCAGCGTCGACCGTGATCTCCATCTCGAACCACCGCACCGTCGAGGGACGCTCCGGGAAGGCCGTCCCCCGGTAGCGCACCTTCCAGGTGTTCGCGAACGTCCGGAAGGGGTGAAACATCCGCCGGGTGTCGTTTTGCAGCTGGAGGAAGTCGGAGGCCGCCTGTTCGTCGAGGATCTGCCGTGAGGACTCCACGCCGGCGTTCTCCCAGACGAGGACGCGGTACGTCTGAACGGCGTTCAGCGAATCGAGGGTGAGCGGCTCCGTCACCTCCGGGGAATCCGCCACCGGCCAGACGGCCAGATGCCGGTCCCCGTCCGCGACGAGCTCCGCGGGATCCCAGGGGACGAGCTTGTGAACCGTCACGGCGCCCATGCCGGGGACGTTCACCGTCAGCAGGTCGGAGATCGCGATGCAGGTCGTCTCGAAGTCGGAGGCCATCACACCCCCCTGATGTCCGCGGCCAGATTGGCCCACCCCACGACGCCGGTGGCGATGCGCTCATCCAGCCAGCGGTCGAGGGCCTTCTGCTCGGCGGCGGTTCGGAGGTAGGGGAAGTTCGTCAGAGCCAGGGCTCGCATGACGGACGGCCCGACGCGAACGGAGAACCGATGCACCTTCCGGGTGACCTCCTGCCGCTTCAGCATGGCGTAGTACCGGCACTCCCTCGAGCAGTACCGCCGGGTCCGCGGTGTGAGCGTCCGCAGCTTGCCGCAGAACTCGCAGCGAGGGAGGAGGTTCACGCCGGTCATGTGACCACCAGGTAGCCGCTGAAGAGGACGGGGATCTCAGGGGTCGCCGTGACCTTCACCCACACTTCGTAGGAGCCGTCCGCGAGCGTCACCGTTCCCCCCGGCCCGACGAGACAGGTCGCGAGGTAGCGGGTCGGGGCGGTCAGCGTCGTCCAGGTCGCGGCCTTCCAGTCCGGTCCTGTCGGCTGGCCGGTTGTGAACGCCATCTGCACGGTGAGGCCGGAGAGGACGGTTCCGTTCACGTCCGTCACGGGGACCATGACGGATTCGAGGGACGCGGAGGAGATGACGAGAGTGCGACTCATCACGCTGATGGTGCCCCTACGCGCCATGAAACCCGCTCCTCGCCGCTCCCCTTGGAGGCCATTGGCCCGCCCGTCCCCCACCGAGGACGTGGGGCTTCGGTCAGGTCGAAGACGAACGCCCCGCCGGCGATGGTCACCAGCGGGCCAGCCGCCGTAGCGGCGCCTGTAGCCGGGAGGACGATCCATGCCACCGTGGGGGCAGGCCCCGAGGCCGTTGAGAGGGCCGCTGAGGGCAGAACGACCCACCGGACGGTCGGAACGTTGCCGGCGGCCGTTGCGGCCGCCACAGGCGCGGATATCGTGATGCCCGCCCCGCCAATGAAGATGGTCGGAACCGGCCCATCGGCCGTCGCGGTCCCCACTGCGGGGAGGACTACCCACCGGACGGTGGGTGTGTTCCCTGCCGCTGTCGCAGCCGCCGTGGCTGGGAGCGGCGACCACAGAACCGTCGGCGTGTTCCCGGCTGCCGTCGCTGTTGCAACCGCCGGGAGAGGACGCCAGGCCACGGTCGGGACGTTCCCGGCTGCCGTGGCGTTCGCGGTGGCGGGCTGCGGCTGCCAGAGGACCGCAGGGACATTCCCAACGGCCGAGGCATCCGCCACGGCAGGGGTAATGGTGATGTCCCCGACGACGGCGGCAGGTGCGTTGTAGATCTGCGTCGCGGACGGTCCCCGGAGCCTCGGATAGCCGAGCGTGCGCCCTCTGGGCATGGGCTATCCCGTCGGGGGACGGAACACCGTGTAGCTGCCGCCGAACACGTCCCCGACCGGGCGGACACCGCGGCGGTGAGGCCCCGGCCTGATCTGTGGGTTCTTCCAGCCACCCACCCACGGGTCGTCCAGCCTGCTCGGCCCGCCCTCCGGGCTGTACGAGTGATGGGACCGGGCATGGCGCTGACCGATGAAGGCGTCCCGCTGGTAGCGCCTGTTCAGGATCAGGTTCGGCGGGGTGGAGTCGAACCACTCCCCCGAATAGGTGGCGCCGTTGTAGACGGCCGTCCCGTTGCTGGGGTTGATCCCCCACATCGGCATCGCTATCCCGCTACCGTTCGGATGAAACCTGTGAGCGCACCGCTCGAGGTCGTGTTGGTCTGGACGATCAGCGAGAGGAAGCCGATCACGCTCGACGCCTGGACGAGCTCGGTGATGCCGTCGATCTGGGTCGTGGAGTCACGCTCGATGTAGGCGTTCGCCCCGACGCCGGGGACCACCGACAGCGGGAAGAAGACAAGGCCGGCGAGCGGCCCGCCCGTCCCGGTGTTCACCGACAGCGTGTTCTGCTTGATG
>DATLUW010000789.1:0-4479 GCA_035577825.1 Actinomycetota bacterium
CGCGACCTCCTCGAGCTGCGGGCGGCCCAGGTCGCTGAACAGCACCGACCCGGCCAGTTGATCGACGATCTCGTTGGGCGCTGCCACGTGCTCCTCCCGCTCGGCCCCCCGATTCTGCCACGCCGGCCCGCCCCGCCCCGACCGCCGACCCGCCTGCGAACATCTGCTCGGTCAAATCGACCAGGTCACACCGACCAGGGCGCATCGATGACGGAGCTGTACCGGCTCACGGCGGCGGATCTCGAAGAGTCGACCCGGCGCGCGGCGGGGTGGCTCGCCGCCAGAGGCGTCGCGGCGGGAGACCGCGTGGTCGTCGCGGCCCGGAACCATCCCGCGACGCTGGCCGTGGCGCAAGGCGCCCTGCGGTCCGGCGTCGTTCCGGTGCTGGTGAGCCCCGAATTGCCGCCCGACGAGCGGGATTGGATCGTCGGCGACGCCCGGCCCGCGGTCGTCGTGGACGATCCCGCGGAGGCGTCGAGGGACGGCAGGCCGGCTGGCGGCCTGGCCGACCTCCCGCTGGGGCGGCCGATGTTCTACACGTCCGGCACCTCCGGCCGGCGCAAGGGCGTGTGGAGCGGCGTGCTCGACGAGTCGACGGCGACGGAGTGGGCTGCCGACGAGCAGGAACTGTGGGCTCCCGTGGACGGCATGTCCTTCCTGGTCTGCTCGCCGCTCTCGCACTCGGCCGGCTACCGGGCGGCGACGGCCGCGCTCCTGGCCGACGCCACCGTGCTGCTGCTGGATCGGTTCGACGCGGCGAGCGTGGTCCGGCTGCTCGCCGAGGACGAGGTCACGGGTACCTTCTTCGTGCCGACCCACCTCCGGCGGATCGTGGCGCTCGGCGATGACCTCCCCCGTCCGCGCGACGCCCGGCGTGTGCTGCACGCGGGCGAGCCCTGCCCGGAGGACGTGAAGCGCCGGGCGGTGCGCTGGCTCGAACCCGGCGAGCTGTGGGAGTTCTACGGCTCGACGGAAGGGCAGTTCACGGCCATCTCGCCGGCGGAGTGGTCGACGCGTCCGGCGAGCGTGGGCCGGGCCCGTCCGGGGCGGCAGCTCGCGATCGCGGATCCCGGTGACGACGGCGTGGGCACCGTGTTCGTCACCGCGCCGCCGTTCGCCCGGTGGGAATACTGGGGCGACCCCGCGGCCACCGCAGCCGCCTGGCGGGGTGACGCCTTCACCGCGGGGGACCTCGGGCGGTTGGACGTCGAGGGCTACCTCTTCCTCGTCGCCCGGCGCGACGACCTGATCATCTCGGGCGGCGTGAACGTCTACGCGGCGGAGGTCGAGCGCACTCTGCTCGCCCATCCGTCCGTGGAGGAGGCCGTCGTCTTCGGCGTCCCGGACGACGACTGGGGCCAACGCGTCACCGCCGTCGTCGCAGCCAGGGCGACGACGGAGGCCGAACTGAACTCCTGGGCGCGCGAACGCCTGGAGCCCGCCCACCGCCCGAAGTCGATCGAGGTTCGGGAAACGCTCCCCCGGACCTCGACGGGGAAGATCGATCGGCGGGCGCTCCGCCCGCCGCGCTGATTCGACGCGGCGACGGAATCCGGTCGAATTCCGCCCCCGATTCCCTCGTCAGACGCGGGGGGTACATTTGTCCGCATGGACTTCGATTTGAGCGAGGATCAGCGCGACTTCCGGGCGGCCGTGCGGGAGTTCGCCGAGGAGGTCGTGGCGCCCCGCGCCGCGGAGATGGACGAGCGCGGCGAGCTGCCGATGGACATCGTCAAGCAGATGGGGGAGATGGGCCTGTTCGGCCTGCCGTTCCCCGAGGAGTACGGCGGGCAGGGCAGCGACTTCCTCACGCTCTGCATCGCCATCGAGGAGCTCGCCCGCGTCGACTCGAGCATCGCCATCACGCTCGAGGCCGGCGTCGGCCTCGGCGCGAACCCGCTGTCCGAGTTCGGCACGGAGGAGCAGAAGCAGCGGTGGCTGGTCCCGATGGCGCGGGGGGAGATCCTCGGCGCGTTCGGCCTGACCGAACCGGGCGGCGGCAGCGACGCCGGCGCGACCAAGACCACGGCGAAGATCGACGGCGGCGAGTGGGTCATCAACGGCTCGAAGGCGTTCATCACGAACAGCGGGACCCCGATCACCGGCCTGTGCACGATCACGGCGGTGACCGGGACCGAGGCCTCGGGGCACAAGGAGATCAGCGCGATCATCGTTCCCCAGGACACGCCGGGGTTCACGGTCGGGCCGTCGTACCGCAAGCTCGGGTGGCACGCCTCCGACACCCACGAGCTGGCGTTCGACGACTGTCGCGTCCCCGAGGCGAACCTTCTGGGCGAACGCGGCAAGGGATTCGCCCAGTTCCTGCGCATCCTCGACGACGGTCGCATCGCGATCGCCGCTTTGAGCGTCGGGCTCGCGCAGGGCTGCCTCGATGAGAGCGTGAAGTACGCGAACGAACGGCAGGCGTTCAAGCGCGCGATCGGGGAGTTTCAGGGGCTGCAGTTCTCGTTGGCGGACATGAAGGTCGCCGTCGAGACCGCTCGGATGTACACCTATTACGCGGCGTGGCTCCGCGACCAGGGCCGGCCGTACAAGACGGAGGCCTCGATCGCCAAGCTGTACGCGAGCGAGATCGCCGTGACCGCGGCGCGCGACGCCGTGCAGATCCACGGCGGGTACGGGTTCATGGAGGAGTATCCGGTCGCGCGCTTCTACCGCGACTCCAAGGTCCTCGAGATCGGCGAGGGAACCTCCGAGGTTCAGCGCATCCTCATCGCCCGCGACCTCGGCCTCCCAGGCACGAAGCTGTAGCCCACGAGCCCGGCGCGGGCGCAATCCGGCTGCACCTCTCCGGACGTACCTCGGACATACCCAAAGGCCCGGTTGTGCGGGATACTCCTTCGCACACCGCCTCGAGAAACGGACCTCCGGTCATGGCCATGAACGAGAACACCGCCAAGGCGCTCAAGCGGCCGCTGAAGATCCTGGCGATCGTCGCCATCCTCGTGTTCCTCGCGTACCTCATCTACTCGTGGGTCGCGGGCTACACGTCGACCGCCTGGACGACGTTCCGCGGCCAGGTGGTCCCGAACACGGAGAAGGTCCACCTCAACCCGTTCGAGGCGATCGCGAACTTCGGGACGTACTTCCCGCAGTTCATCCCCAAGCTCGCGAGCGGGGTCGGCCAGATGCTGTTCCTGGGCGCGATCCTGATCCTGCAGTTCGCCGCGCTGTTCTGGTTCCTGTCGAGGGGGCGGACGTACGCGATCTTCCCCGGCGAGTACGACGTGAACTTCGACGACGTCCGGGGCCAGCCGGCCATCGTCGACGCGACGAAGCAGGTCGTGAAGCTGTTCCAGGGGTTCAAGGACTTCCGGGCGCGAGGCGGCTACCCGCCGCACGGCATCCTGTTCGAGGGACCGCCGGGCACCGGCAAGACGCTCCTCGGCAAGGCCATCGCCGGCGAGACGAACGTGCCGTTCATCTACGCGAGCGGCACCTCGTTCTCGAACATGTTCGTCGGCGTCGGGAACCTGCGGGTCGCGTCGCTGTTCCGAAAGGCCCGCCGGTACTCGGACCAGTACGGCGGCGCGGTGATCTTCATCGACGAGCTCGACGCGGTCGGCGGGTCGCGGGGGAGCGTCAGCAACAGCCGCGACGCGGCGCTGCAGAGCGGGATGGTGCCCCGCCCGATCAAGGAGACGTGGGCGCGCTACGTCATGCCCGGTGGTTTCGGGATGGGGTCCATGCTCGTCAACGAGCTGCTCGTGCAGATGGACGGACTCGTCCTGCCCAGCAAGCGGTTCCGGACCCTCCGGCGGATGTTCGGCATCAAGCCGAAGATCCCGACCTACAACATCCTCATCATCGGGGCGACGAACCAAGCCACGACCCTCGACCCCGCCCTGCTCCGGCCGGGCCGGTTCGACCGCAAGGTGCACGTGGGGCTGCCGGCGGCAGAGGGCCGGAAAGACATCCTCGGCTACTACCTCGCCAAGGTCCCCCACGAGGACCTGGACATGGAGAAGCTCGCGAACGCGACGCTCCACTACTCGCCGGCGCAGATCAAGAACATGATCAACGAGGCGCTGATCCTGGCACTGCAGGACGGGCGCGAGAAGTTCACCTACGACGACATCATCAAGGCCAAGCTCATCGACGACATCGGTCTGCAGGAGCCGGTCGAGTACTCGCCGTGGGAGAAGGAGTCCGTCGCGATCCACGAGGGCGGCCACGCCATCGCGTCCTACTTCCTCCACCCGGGCAAGATCGTGCAGGTCATCACCATCCGAAAGCGCGGCGGCACGCTCGGGATGGTGCGGCCGGTCGATCTCGAGGAGCGGTTCTCCGAGACCCGCGAGGAGACCATGGCCGACATCAAGATGCTGCTCGCAGGCCTGGCGGCAGAGAACATCTGGTACGGCAGGGAGATGACCTCGAGCGGTGCCACGTCCGACCTGCGGAACGCGACGATGCTCGCCGCGAAGATGGTCGCGTTCTCCGGACAGTGGAACAGCC
>DATLUW010000790.1:0-4784 GCA_035577825.1 Actinomycetota bacterium
CCCGCGTGTGCATGCGGAACCCTGTACGTGGCCTTCCTGGACCAGTTCGATCCGGGCGTGCAGGTATTCACGTCGCACGACGGCGGCGACACGTGGAGCGCGCCCGTCACGCTGAACGGCGGGCTGAAGTACATGGACAAACCGATCCTCGTCATCTCGCCGAGCGGCCGCGACGTGTACATCGCGTTCAACGACAAGTTCGACAACATGGTCGCGACCTCCCACGACTTCGGGCGCACGTTCCTGCCGCCGCAGAAGGTGAACGACGACCACCTGTGGTGGTACGCGACCGGCGGCGCGATCGCGCCGAACGGCGACGCGTGGTTCGCCCTCGACGGGGAGTCGAGCCTCACGGGTCATGGGCACGACTTCGACGGGCCGGTCGAGATCGCGCTCCTGCGGTGCTCGCCGTCGGCGACGACGTCGTGCGGCAACCCGACGCTGACGTCGTTCGGCGTCTCGGCCGCGCCGCCGCTCTGTTTCGCGCCGGGCTGCTATCCGGACTACTTCGCCGCGACCGGGGCGATCGCGATCGACTCGACCGGGCACATGACGTTCGCGTACGCGTTCAACGACACGGCGAACGGGGCCAAGCGGCTGTACGTGCAGACGTCGAACGGGGCCGGCTGGAGCGCTCGCGCCCTCGTGAACGGTGCCGGTGACAGCAGCGTGCCGCAGATCGACGTCGGGCCGAGCCCCGGCGACGTTCGCCTGGCCTGGCAGGACAACCGAACCGGCGCGTTCAACACGTGGTACGCGCGGAGCACGACCGGCGGGACCACCTGGGGTGCGCAGGTCCGCCTGTCGAACGTCACGTCGGGCGCGCCGTACAAGTCGTCGGCCGGATACGAGTTCACCGACGGCGACTACTTCGGGCTGGCGGTCGGATCGACGGGCGTGGCCCACGTGATCTGGGGCGAGGCGGACGGGTCCTCGCTGTACTGCTGCGGCGACGTCTGGTACACGAAGGGAACGTGAGCGTCCTCGGCGACCGGCCGGTCCGTTGTCGCTCCGGACGGTGTCGGAACCGTTGAGGCAGCGGAATGAGCCGGTCAAGGTGGAGCCGATGACGGATGACGTCGTCACGCGCGCCCGATCCGGCGACGCGGACGCCTTCCGCGAGCTCGTCGAGCCCTACCGCAGGGAGTTGCAGTTCCACTGCTACCGGATCCTCGGTTCCGTGCAGGACGCCGAGGACCTGCTGCAGGAGACGCTCCTGGCGGCCTGGCGGGGACTCGACGGCTTCGAGGGCCGGGCCTCGGTGCGCTCCTGGCTCTACCGGATCGCGACGAACCGGTGCCTCAACGCGCTCCGTGACGCGGGACGCCGTCCGAAGGAGGTCCCACCGATGGCCGAACCGCCGCGACCGACGCGTTTGACCGAGCCCGTCTGGCTCGAACCGTATCCCGACGCGCTGCTGGAAGGCATGGCCGACGCGTCGCCCGGCCCGGAGGCCCGGTACGAGACCAGGGAGACGATCGGGCTGGCATTCGTCGTGGCGCTCCAGCACCTGCCCCCCAACCAACGGGTCGCGCTGGTGCTCCGGGACGCGCTCGGGTTTCGAACGTCGGAGGTCGCCGAGATGCTCGGCATCACCGAGATCTCGGTGAAGAGCGCACTCCAGCGGGCGCGGACGGCGCTCGAGGCCCGCGTGCCGGCCGGTGCTCTCGATCGCGCACCGTTGCCGAACTCGTCGATGGAGCGGGACCTGGTGCAACGGTTCGTCGACGCCGCCGAGCAGGGCGACACGGACGGGGTCGTGGCGCTCCTCACCGACGACGCGTGGCTCACGATGCCGCCCGAGCCGTACGAGTACCAGGGTCATGCGGCCATCGCGGGGTTCCTCCGCGACCGCGCGATCCGTCGCGGCGCGCCGCTGCGCCTGGTGCCGACCCGGGCCAACGGCCAGCCGGCGTTCGGCTGCTACCTCCCGGATCCGCACGCCGCGATCCTGCACGCGTACGGGCTGCTCGTCCTCACGCTCGGCGCGGAGCGGATCACCGCCATCACCTGGTTCGTCGACCGGAGCGTGTTCGCCCACTTCGGGCTCCCCCGGACGCTGCCGAGCTGATCGGGCTCCGTCCGGTCGAGGCAGCCCGCCCTCGACGAACCTCCCGACCGACCGGTCCGTTCGCTCCCGCCGTGGTGTCGGAACCACCGGGAGCGCAGCTCATCGGACAGGAGGCGAACGCACATGGAAACGAGCGGGAGGTCGATCGGCTCCGGGATGCTCGGTCGCAACGGGACGCAGCCGGCGCGGACGTGGCGCTCCGCCGCCACGACGGGTGCGGCGGTGCGCGCGTTGCCGGCCGTGCTCGCGATGACGCTGGGCCTCGCCGCCATGGGTTGGGTCGTCGCCCTTCGGGAGATGCCCGGGATGGACATGGGCCCGGCGACCCGGCTCGGCTCGATCGGCTCGTTCGCCGTTCTGTGGGTGGCGATGATGGCGGCGATGATGCTGCCGGGCGCGGTCCCCGCGCTCGTGCGACGTGCGCGCGCCGATGGCGGCGGCGTGACGGGCGCGACGGTCTTCCTCGGGTCCTACCTCGGCGTCTGGGCCCTCGTCGGCCTCGTCGTGTACGCGCTGTACCGGCCGCACGGTCCGTTCGCCGCCGGGGTGCTGACGATCGCGGCCGGTGTCTATGAGCTCACGCCGCCGAAGCGGCAACTCCGCCGACGCTGCGGCGACGGCGTCGGGTCCGGGCTCGGGTTCGGGCTCGCCTGCGTCGGCTCGAGCATCGGGCTGATGGTGATGCTCCTTGCCCTCGGCGTCATGAGCGTCCTGTGGATGTCCGTGATCGCCGCGGTGGTGCTTGCCCAGAAGCTGCTGCCCCCGAATCCCCGGCTCGACGTCTCGCTGGCGCTGGCGATCGTCGTGCTCGGGTTCCTCGTCGTCCTGGCGCCCTCGACGGTGCCCGGACTGACGCCATCGATGTGAGTGAGGAGGGAGCGACATGACCGACCACCGGTTCGGAACGCGGGAGGAGTGGACGGCGGCCCGCGAGGCGCTGCTCGTCCGCGAGAAGGAGCTCACCAGGCTGAGTGACGAGGTGGCGGAGCAGCGCCGGGCGCTGCCCTGGGTCCGGGTGGAGAAGGAGTACCTGCTCGACACCGACGACGGCCCGCGCTCGCTGGCGGAGCTGTTCGACGGGCGCAGCCAGCTGCTCGTCTACCACTTCATGTACGGCCCGAGCTACGACGGCGGCTGCCCGACCTGCTCGTCGATGGCGGACGGCGTCGACGGGGTCGTCCCGCATCTCAACGCCCGCGACGTGACCATGCTGTTCGTCTCGCAGGCTCCGATCGAGGCGTTGTCGGCGTACAAGCGGCGAATGGGGTGGAACTTCCCGTGGGCTTCGTCGGCCAACAGCGACTTCAACTCCGACCTCGGCTTCTCGAGCAGCGAAGAGGAGACGCGCGCGTGGGTCACGCCGATGGTCGGACAGCTTCCGCCGATCGCCGAGCGCAACGCCCGGGAGACCGGCACCGACCTCGTCGGCTACATGACCGAGACGTTCGGCTTCAGCGTGTTCGCCACGGACGAGGGGGCCTTGTACCACACGTACTCGACCGGGGGTCGCGGGGTCGAGTTCCTCATGGGCTACTACCCGATCCTCGACCGGGCGCCGAAGGGCCGCGACGAGGGGGACGGGTTCCAGCTGTGGATCCGCCGCCACGACGAGTACGACGGCGAGTGACCCTCCCGCGCCGGAAAGGAGCCCTGACGTGATGCTGAACGACAAGGTCGCCGTGATCTACGGTGCCGGCGGCGCGATCGGGAGCGCGGTCGCACGGGCCTTCGCCGTCGAAGGGGCCCGGCTCTTCCTCACCGGCCACCGACTGGCTCCCGTCGCGGCAGTCGCCGAGGTCGTCGTCGCCGCGGGAGGAACCGCGGAGGCCGCGGAGGTCGACGCGCTCGACGAGCAGGCGGTGGATGCTCATCTCCAATCGGTGATCGACACGGCGGGCCGCGTCGACATCTCGTTCAACGCGATCGGCCTCCCGATTCCGAAGACCCGGGTGCCGTTGGTCGAGCTAGACGTCGACCAGTTCGCCCTGCCGATCGCCGCCTCCACCAGGTCGTACTTCCTGACGGCGCGTCTGGCCGCCCGGCTGATGGTCGCGCAGGGATCGGGAGTGATCATGACCGTCACCTCGACGCCGTCGCGGACGGGCGTTCCGTTCGTCGGAGGCGGGGGTCCGGCGATGGCCGCCGTGGAGGCGCTCACCCGCGGCCTCTCCTCCGAGCTCGCGCCGCACGGCGTGCGCGTGGTCGGTCTGCGGCCGCAGGGCATGCCGGAGACCCCGAGGATCCGGGAGAGCTTCGACGGCTACGCCTCGGCGTCGGGGATGACCTGGGAACAGTTCACGGAGGCGCTCGCGAGCAGGACCCACCCGCGACGGCTCTCCACCCTCGAGGAGCTGGCGAACGCGGCGGTCTTCGTGGCGTCGGACGGGGCGGGCGGGATGACCGGCACGATCGTCAACCTCAGCATGGGCAGCCTGGACGACTGATGACGGCGCCGCCTGTCGAACACGTCCGGAGGTGATGTTCGGCACGCGGCAGCCGTGATGTCCGCGCATTGACGAGCAAGCCAAGCAGGTCTCTACTACCGCATGTGATGGACGGATCCCGTTCGGTCAGGGTTCGCAGACTCGGGGCCATCCTCGCGACGATCGTCTCGGCGCTCGGCTTGGTGCTCGTGGGGACCGCCCGGGCGGCGGTGTCGACCTGTTCGTTCAACCCGACGACGCACGTCGCCACGGCGTCGCTCGACCCCGCC
>DATLUW010000791.1:0-4914 GCA_035577825.1 Actinomycetota bacterium
ATGGTCACGAGGTCGCCGAACCACATGTGGGCCATCTCGTGCAGGATCGTCTCGGCGCGGCGCTCACGCGCGGCGTCGGTCACCTTCGACCGGAACACGTACGCCTCGTTGTAGGTGACGCAGCCGATGTTCTCCATCGCGCCCGAGTTGAACTCCGGCACGAACACCTGGTCGTACTTGCCGAACGGGTACGGGTAGTCGAACACCCGCGAGTAGAACTCGAACCCCTGCTTCGTGATCTCGAACAGCTCGCCCTCGTCGGGCTGCATGTGCTTCGCGAGCGACTGGCGGCACAGCCACCCGAGCGGGATGTCGGTCGAGGTGTCGGTCGCGACGTGGTACTCCCCCGCGGCGACGGCGGTGATGTACGCGGACATCCGCGGCGTCTTGACGAACCGCCAGCGCTTCGCCGCGGCGCCGACGCCGTCGTCCTCGTCCGTCACCTCGCCGTCGAGCGGCATGTTCGATACGACGACCCAGACCGCCGGAGCCAACACCTCGAACGTGAACTCCGCCTTGATGTCAGGCTGGTCGAAGCAGGCGAACGCACGGTGCGCGTCGAACGGCTCGAAGTCCGTGTAGGCGTACCGCCGTTCGTCGACCGGGTCGACGAAGTGGTGGAATCCCTGCCCGGTGTGCGACCAGGCGATCCGGGCCTCGACGCGGACCTCGTTGCGGCCCTCCCGCACCGAAGGGAGCCGGAGGCGCGCGCCCTCCTCGGCGTCCTGGACGGCCTCGTCGTTCAGCTCGACGGACTCCACCTCGAGCGCGATGAGGTCGAGGAACGTCGACGCCCCGGCTTCGGCCGCGTCGAAGCCGATCACGGTCACCATGCGGTAGTCCTTGTCCCCGCCGGTGAGGTCGAGAAAGATGTGCTGCTCGACGCCCGACACGAGCTTGGCCCGGTCGCGCGCCTCGTCCCTGGTCAGGTTGTTGCCCTGTTCCACCGCAGATCGCTCCCCGCTCGTCGCCCTGTGACTACGGCCGTCCGGCACCCGCTCCGGACGGCCGGCGCGGCGCGAACGTGACCTTCAGCGCGCCGCTGCCCTTGCCCATCGCCGCCTCCAGCGCCGGGCCGTGCTCCTCCAGCGCGAAGGTGTGCGTCACCCATTTTCCCAGGTCCAGTCGCCCCTCGGCCGCCCACCGTGTGACCAGGTCGAAGGTCCGCACGCGTTCACCCTCCCACAGCTCGTACCCGGAGCAGTACGAGCCGAGGATGCGGAGCTCCTTCCCAGGCCGGCGAGAGGTCGAGCCCGTCCTGGTAGGCCGAACCGCCGACCAGCACGCACGAGCCCCGTTCGGCCGTGAACCGCAGCGCGAGGTCGACCGATCCGGTCGAGCCGACGCACTCGAACACGGTCGGGAATCCCCCGGCCACCGTCGGCTGCTGCAGGGACGGCCCCGCCAGGCGCGCGCCGGAGGCGCGCGACAGGGCCTCCGCGTGCCCGCCGTCGTCGTCCGGCCGGATGACGGCGGCGCCGGCCAACACGGCGGCCGCCGCCTGGTGCTCGTGCTTCGCGAGCGCCACGACCTCCGCGCCCGGGTCCAGCGCGCGGACGGCCGCGATCGTGGCCAGTCCGACGATCCCGGCGCCGACCACCAGCACGGGCGGCCGGACCGGCCCGAGCAGCGCGGCGTGCAGCGCGACACCGGCCGGTTCGAACAGGACGGCCCGTTCGTCGTCGACGGTGTCCGGGACCGCGAAGACGTTGGCCCGGGGCACGACGGGCTCCTCCGACCACCCGCCGCCGACGGAGTCGGCGTACCCGATCACGCCGCCGGCGTCCTCGCCGAACCGCCGGCAGTTCTGGGGCTGGTACCCGGCGCACGGCGGGCACCACTCCTCCCGCCCGAGCGCCTCGCACCCGAGGATCGGGTCGACGACCACCCGCCGCCCGTCCTCGTCCTCCGCGAGGATCTCGTGGCCGAGCGTGCCCGGGAGGTCGACGAACGGCGCCAGGAACAGGCTCGATTGGAACTTCAGCAGCGAGACGTCCGTGCCGCAGATCCCGGCGAGGATCGGCCGCAGCCGGACCCACTCCCCCCGGGGCGGCTGCGCGGGCGGGTCGACCTCCTCCAGCGAGAGGGGCGGTTCAGCCGTGAAGTCGAGGCGGAGCGCTCTCACCGGGCGGACGGCGTCACGGGGCGGACTCCCCGCCGCCGCCCGACCCGTCCGGCGAGCCGTTCGCCGAGCCGTCCGGCGAGCCGTTCGATCCGGCGTCCTCCGCGGCGAACGTGTCCCGCACGCCCTGCTCCAGCGGGCGGGGATTCCAGCCCAGCGCGGCCGCCGCCTTGTCGGCCTTCGCCCAGTACGTCACGCCTTCGGCCGCCCGGATCATCTCCCGGACGTTCGGCTCGAGGCCCATGGCCTTGCCGGCGAGCGGCCCGAACGGGATGGCCATCTTCACCACCCACGTCGGGAGGTTCCCGCGCGGCGGCTTCTTCCCGGCGACCTTCGTCACCACACCGGCGATCTCGATCTGCCGCATGGCCGGCCCCGCCAGCACGTAGAACTCGCTCGGCGTGCCCCGGTCGTACGCGTCGACGATGCCCTGCGCGATGTCGTCGACGTGCGCCACCGTGATCCCCATGTCGCCGAACGGCGCCCACTTCATCCGGCCCTTCCGCGCCATCTCGAACAGCGTCCCGAGCGCCGAATGGTCGTCCGGCCCGTACACGCCGCCCGGGGCCGCGATCACCACCGGGTCGCCCGCGGCGATGAACTCCTCGGCCACGAGGTGGGCTTGGTACTTGGTCTCGTCGTAGCAGGACAGGTAGCCCTCGGACTCGTCCCGCCGGAACGACTCGTCGACGAGCGCGCCGTGCGTGTTCCCGAACACCCCGACCGTGCTGACGTACACCGTCTTCGCGACCCCGGCGTCGTGCGCGGCCTGCAGGACGGTGCGGGTGCCGTCGACGTTCGTCGCGCGCATCTCCTGGCACGCCTCCTTGCCGAGGCCGACGCGGTAGTCGCCCGCGACGTGGAACACGGCGTCCGCGCCCTCCATGCCGGCGCGAATCGCGTCGGCGTCGCCGAGGCCGCCCTTCGCCAGCTCGCACCCGAGGTCGCGAAGCGCGCCGGCCCGGTCGGGGTCGCGCACGAGCGCGACCAC
Source organism: Actinomycetota bacterium (assembly GCA_035577825.1). Classification (GTDB taxonomy): domain Bacteria; phylum Actinomycetota; class UBA4738; order UBA4738; family JACQTL01; genus DATBHM01. The sequence continues at coordinate 3,114 of DATLUW010000791.1, forward strand.
CTCGACGCCTCGGCCGCGCAGGATCCCCGCGACCCGCCCCCCGATGAACCCGGTCGCCCCCGTGATAAAGGCGCGCACTATCCCTCCTGCATCTTCGCGATCACGGCGTCGGCGACCTGCGAGGTGCCGACCGCCGTGGGGTCGTCGCGGGTGGGCTTCATGTCGTACGTGACCGAGGCGCCCTCGGCGATGACCGCGGCGATCGCGCCCTCCATGCGGTCCGCCGCCTCGGTCTCCTCGATGTGCCGGAGCATCAGCACGCCCGAGAGCATCATGGCCATCGGGTTCACCTTGTTCTGGCCCTTGTACTTCGGCGCGCTCCCGTGGGTCGCCTCGAACACCGCCGCGTCGTCGCCGATGTTCGCGCCCGGTGCCACGCCGAGCCCGCCCACGAGCCCCGCGCACAGGTCGCTCACGATGTCGCCGTACAGGTTCGGCAGGACGAGCACGTCGTACTCCTCCGGCCGCTGCACGAGCTGCATCGACAGGTTGTCGACGATGCGGTCCTCGAACTCGACGTCCGGGAACTCCTGCTCGGCCACCTCGCGCGCCGTCTGCAGGAACAGCCCGTCGGTGAACTTCATGATGTTCGCCTTGTGGACGGCCGTGACCTTCCGGCGGCCGTAGGCCTTCGCGTACCGGAACGCCTCCCGAACGATGCGCTGGGTGCCGGTCACGCTGATCGGCTTGATCGAGATGCCCGAGTCCTCGCGGATGCGCTTGCCGGTCTGGTCGGCGATGAAGTCGATGAGCTTGTGCGCCTCCGGGGTCCCCTGTTCGAACTCGATCCCCGCGTAGAGGTCCTCGGTGTTCTCGCGGACGATCACTACGTCCACACCCTCGAACCGCGTCCGGACGCCCGGGTAGTGCTTGCACGGGCGGAGGCAGGCGTACAGGTCGAGCTCCTTGCGAAGGGCCACGTTCACGCTGCGGAACCCGGTGCCGACCGGTGTGGTGATCGGGCCCTTGATGGCGAGGCGGTTCGCGCGGATGGAGTCGAGGACGTGGTCGGGCAGCGGGGTGCCGTACGTGTCCATGACGTCCGCGCCGGCCTCCTGGACGTCCCATTCGAACGCCACCCCGGTGCCCTCGAGCACCCTGCGGGTGGCCTCCGAGAGCTCCGGTCCGACCCCGTCACCGGGGATCAACGTCACGCGATACGCCATGGGTTCACTCCTTCGTCGAGGACCTCATCGAGAAGAGCCGGGCCCCCATTGTGGCAGCGCGCGCGCCCGGCCCGCCCGCGCCCGTCCGGCCGCGAGCTCGATCGCGCCGGCCGCCAGGATCATCGCGGCGCCCACCAGCGCGGGCACGATCCCCGACAGCCCGCCGCCGACCTCGTCCGGCGACCTGGCCCCCGTCGTTCGTGCGAGCGTGACGAAGGGGAGTGCGAAGCGGGTTCCGGCGCAGTTCGCGTCCTCACCTACCCGCCGGTAACCCCGTTCGGCCGGATGTGGTGAAATGGATGGGAGGCACCGTCCAGGAGGAGTTCGTGCCGGAGAAGGGGCTCGAAGAGGTCGTCGCAGCTCAGACGAAGCTGTCGGACATCGACGGCAAGCTCGGGCGCCTCTCCTACGTCGGCTACGACATCCACGATCTGGCACAGAGCTCCACGTTCGAGGAGGTCGTGTACCTCCTCCACCGCCTGCGCCTTCCGACCCGCGACGAGCTCGAGACCCTCGAGGAGCAGCTCGTCTCGGAGCGCGACGTGAGCGGGTTCCTCTCCGAGCTGATGACGACGCTCGCCGCGCAGACGTCGCCGATGTCGATGCTCCGCACCGCGGTCTCGGCCGCATCGGCG
>DATLUW010000792.1:0-3349 GCA_035577825.1 Actinomycetota bacterium
GGCAGGATGGGGTCGGGCCTCGCGACCGGGTTCGCGAAGGCGGGGCACGAGGTGGTGTTCGGGTCACGGAACCCGGACGGGGCGGCGGGGAAGGTCCGCGAGACCGGGGCGGCGGGTGCCGCTTCGGACTCGGAGGCGGTCGACGGCGCCGAGGTCGTGGTGCTCGCGATTCCGTAGGTCGCGGTCGAGGAGACGATCCCGAAGCTCGGCGACCTGTCGGGCAAGGTCGTCGTCGACATCACGAATCCCTACGTGAGCGGCGGGATCGATCACGACATCGACACGACCGCGCTGATCCAGGGCTGGGCGCCCGGCGCCAGGGTCGTCCGCGGTTGGAACCACGTCTACGCGATCAACCTCACGCGGCCGGACGTGGACGGCGTCGCGTCGTCGGTGCTCCTCGCCGGCGACGACCCGGAGGCGAAGGAAACCGTGGCCGGGCTGGCGCGCGACATCGGGTTCGACCCCGTGGACGTCGGTGACGCCTCGGTGTCGCCCGCGCTGACCAGGCTGCTCGGCGTCATGGGCGCGCTCGGGCTGAACCCGGATCGCCCGCTGAAGGTCCTCCAGCGGTAGCCGTTCGGTCGGGCGCGCGGGTGGAGGGCGGGTCAGGTCGTCGCGGCGATCCGTAGGATTTCCTCACGGATCCACTCCGCCTTCGAGGAGCGAGAGCGACGATGACCGAGCACGACGAGCACGAGGGACCGACCCGCATGGAGACCGACAGCATGGGCGCGATCGAGGTGCCCGCCGGCGTCTACTGGGGCGCGCAGACGCAGCGTTCGCTCCATCACTTCTCGATCGGCGACGACCGCATGCCCGTCGAGGTCGTGCGGGCGTTCGGCGTCCTGAAGAAGGCGGCCGCGCTCACCAATCGTGAGCTCGGGAAGCTCGCCGACGACAAGGCCGACCTCATCGTCCAGGCCGCCGACGAGGTCATCGAGGGCAAGCTCGACGACCACTTCCCCCTGTACGTGTGGCAGACCGGCAGCGGCACGCAGTCGAACATGAACGCCAACGAGGTCATCTCGAACCGCGCGATCGAGATCGCCGGCGGCGAGCTCGGCTCCAAGAAGCCGATCCACCCCAACGACGACGTGAACATGTCCCAGTCGTCGAACGACACGTTCCCGACGGCGATGCACGTGGCCGCCGCGACCGCGGTGGTGCAGCGCCTGGAGCCGTCCGTGCGCGAGCTCCGGGACGCGTTGCGGCGCAAGGCGAAGGAGTTCGCCGACATCGTGAAGATCGGGCGGACACACCTGCAGGATGCCGTGCCCCTCACGCTGGGGCAGGAGTTCGGGGGCTACGTCGCGCAGCTCGACGCCGACCTGGCGAACATCGAGGCCACGCTCCCCGGGCTGTACCAGCTGGCGATCGGCGGGACCGCGGTGGGCACGGGCCTGAACTCCCCGGCCGCGTTCGGCCCGCTGGCCGCCGCGAAGATCGCCGAGCTCACCGGGCTGCCGTTCGTCCAGGCGCCGAACCTGTTCGCCTCGCTCGCGGCGCACGACGCGATGGTGTTCGCGCACGGCGCGCTGAAGACGCTCGCGGCGTCGCTCATGAAGATCGCGAACGACATCCGGTGGCTGGGCTCCGGCCCGCGCTCCGGACTCGGCGAGCTCGAGCTCCCCGAGAACGAACCCGGTTCGTCGATCATGCCCGGCAAGGTCAACCCCACGCAGTCGGAGGCCATGACCATGGTGTGCGTCCAGGTCATGGGCAACGACGCCGCGGTCGGGTTCGCCGGCTCGCAGGGGAACTTCGAGCTGAACGTCTTCAAGCCGGTGATGGTCCGGAACTTCCTGCACTCGACGAACATCCTGGCCGACGCCTGCCGGACCTTCCGCGAGTTCTGCGTCGAGTCCATCGAACCGAACCGCGAACGCATCGCCGAGCTGGTCGGCAACTCGCTGATGCTGGTCACGGCGCTCAGCCCGTCGATCGGGTACGACAAGGCCGCGGAGATCGCGAAGAAGGCCCACCACGAGGGCACGACGCTCAAGGAGGCCGCGCTCTCGCTCGGCTACCTCACGGAGGACGAGTACGACGCGGCGGTCGACCCCGAGCGCATGACCCGCCCGGACTGACCCGGCCACCCGCGGCCGGGACCTCGACGAATCCCCTCGCGTCCCGTTCGTCGTACACCGTTGCGACCGCCCGGGAGAGCGCCGTCGCCGTCGCCCCCCTTTCGCCGGGTCATCCCGTGCTGGGAGGAGGTGGCGATGGACCGCTCGCGTGGCCGGTGGACCCGAACGCCCGTGCCCATCCTCGTCGCGTTCGTCGCGTTCGTCGGGACCGCGTGCAGCAGTGGAACGCCGGCCCCGAAGCCCAGTTCGTTCGAGGCCGCCACATCGGGCCCGGCCTCGCCGTCTCCGACCGCGACGACCGGAGGCGCATCGCCGGCCCCGGTGGCCTCGCCGTCGCCGGCCACGACCTCGGCGCCGAGCCCGAGTCCCGCCGCCGGCCCCTCGCCGCTCGCCCAAGGGGTGGGCCTCGTCGTCCCGACCGGCAGCCAGCCGTGCGCGTCCGTGCAGGGCGGCGGTTCGATGTGGGTGACCGACTACGGCGAGGGGCAGATCGAGCAGATCGACCCGAAGACGAACACCGTGGTCAACGCCTACGAGGTGGACGGAACGCCCTGCGGCATCGTGCTGGTCGACGGGTCCCTGTGGGTCGGCGCGGTCGGCGACCGGGTCGTCGACCGGGTAAACCCCGCGACCGGCGAGATCGTGAACCGGGTCAGCCTCGACGGGAAGGTCTACGACGTCCAGGCGGGGTTCGGCTCCGTGTGGGCGGTCAGCCGCGACGGCGGCGATCTCGTCCGGATCGACCCGGCCACGGCGAAGATCGTCGCGACGGTTCCCATCGGCACGCTGTTGTACGGCCTCGCCGTCACGCCCGAAGGCGTGTGGGTCACCGCTCAGCTCGAGAACACCGTCGTCCGCGTCGACCCCAAGACGAACAAGGTCGTCGACACGATCCACGACCCGGTCGACCAGCCGTTCACGTTCGCGGCGACCCCGGGCGCGCTGTGGGTCTCGCACCAGAACGGCACCGTGTCCGAGCTCGACACGAAGACCGACAAATGGGTGGCCAAGGTCAAGGCCGGCGGCGCCGGGCAGCCGGGCGACCCGGACTCGGCCGACGGATCGGTCTGGTACCCCGACGGCGTGAGCGGTGACCTCGTCCGCATCGACCCGAAGACCGCGCAGGTCACGGCGCGGGTGGCCCTCGGATCGGGCTTCTCGGTGGCCCAGGCCGGGTTCGGCTCGGTCTGGGTGGCGGACTTCTCCACCTCCGGCATCGCCCGCGTCGATCCGTCGAGGGTCGCGGAATAGGGGTTGCC
>DATLUW010000793.1:0-3645 GCA_035577825.1 Actinomycetota bacterium
GTGTTGACCGTGCCGCAGGCGATGTTGTTCACCATGATCGTCCCCGCGCTCACGGACATGTGGACGATCGTGGCCGACCCCGATTCGACCACCGAGTCGACGTGCGTTCCCGGATCGAACGAACACGCAGCTCCCCGCGCCACAGCGGGCGCGGGCGGGAGACCGGCGAGCACCACCGCGGCGAGCACCACCACGGGAAGGATCCCTCGGGCCCCCGGGTGCCGGCCGATGCGACGCACGACCCGGACTGGATACATCCAGGCACGGATCGGGTCAACTCGGCCGATCGGGGGGCGGCGGCGCGTCCGTCGAACGCAGGTACTCGAGGACGGCCAGCACGCGGCGGTGGTCGTCGGGCGCCGGCTGGAAGTCGAGCTTGCCGAAGATGGACGCGACGTGCGTCTCGACGGTTCGCTCGGAGAGGAACAACCGCTCGGAGATCGCCTGGTTCGAACGGCCTTCGGCCATCAGGCCGAGCACCTCGCGTTCGCGTTCGGTGAGGCGTTCGACCGGGGAGGCGCTCGACGTTCGTCCGAGCAGCCGAACCACGACCTCGGGATCGACGACCGAACCGCCGGCCGCCACTCGCCGGACCGCCGAGACGAACTCCGGCAGGTCGAGCACGCGGTCCTTGAGGAGGTAGCCGACGCCGCGGGGCTCGGGCCCGAGCAGCTCGAACGCCTGCCGTGTCTCGACGTACTGCGACAGGACGAGCACGCCGGTTCCCGGGTGGTCGGCGCGGATGCGGATGGCCGCCTGGATGCCCTCGATCGTATGGGTCGGCGGCATGCGGATGTCGACCACGGCGACGTCGGGGCGGAGGGCGGCGACCTGCGACAGCAGCTCGTCGGCGTCGCCGGCGCGGCCGACGACCTCCAGGCCGTGCTCGTCGAGGAGCCGGGCGACGCCCTCGCGGAACAGCACGGAGTCGTCGGCGAGAACGGCGCGGAGCGTGGGCGCTTCGGGTGCGTCGGTCATACGGGGATCTCTGCGCGAACCGTGGTCCCCCGGCCGGGTGCGCTCTCCACGGTGAGTCGGCCGCCGAGCGCGGCCACCCGATCCTCCAGGCCGCGGAGCCCGGACCCCGCACCGACGTCCGCTCCTCCCCTGCCGTCGTCGGTGACCGTGACGACGAGGTCCCCGCCGTCGAGCGCGGTCGCGACGCGCACCGACGACGCGCCGGCGTGCCGCTGGCAGTTCGCCAGGGCCTCGGACACGACGTAGTAGGCCGTGACCTCGACCGGCTCGGGGAGCCGGCCGTTCGACGCGGCGTCGAGGGTCACCGGGAGCGGCGAGCGTTCGGCCAGCGACTCGAGGGCGGCCGCCAGGCCGGACCCGGTCAGGACGGCCGGGTGGATGCCGCGGCCGAGCTCGCGGAGCTCCTGCACGGCGCGGGCCGCCTCGGCGGCGGCCTCGTCGAGCTCCCGACGGAGCTCGGGGTCGGCGTCGTCGCCGAGCCGTTCCATGGTGAGCCGGAGCGAGAGCGAGAGCGTCAGGAGACGCTGCTGCGCCCCGTCGTGGAGGTTGCGCTCCACGCGCCGGCGCTCGGCGTCGCCGGCCTCGACGATGCGCTGACGCGACGCCCGGACCTCCTCGAGCTGCGCCCGGACCTCGGCGCGGAGGCGTTCGTTCTCGAGCGCGATGCGCGCCGCGGCCGCCACCGAGCGGACGAGCTCCGGTTCGTCCGTCAGCGCCTGGTCGTGGAGGATCGCGATCGTTCGGCCGTCGTCGACGAACGCGACGGCCGGCGCTGTTCGCAGCTCGACCGGCTGCCCTTCGGAGTCCACGTACGCGTTGCCGTCCTCCCGCCGGAACGCGAGCCGCGCCGACGGGTCGCCGAGGGCGCGGCCGATGAGCGCGGACAGTTCGCCGGGCGCGACGCCGCGGTCGAGCTCGACCACCAGGTCGCCCACCGCCGATCGATCCAGCCGGTTCCGGAGCAGCGTCACCAGGTACATCGCCGGCAACAGCACGTACACGATCGGTCCGTAGCCGAACGCCTGGACCCCCAACGGGTCGGGGAGGTTGAGCCCGTCGACCACGTTCTGCCAGACGATCACGAGCCCGATGGGCCCCGCCGTCCAAGCGACCGGCGCGTAGGCGCGGCGGCTCCGGCTCCCCATCCGACGCCAATGTCGGATGATCCCGACGAGCACCATCGCCAGCACGCCAATCCCGATGATCCCCTCGACGATGTTGATGACGTCGTTCACCGAACGGTCGGCGTGGATCAGCAGCAGGTTCCGGGGACAGTCGCAGCCGTACTGCGCCGGGTCGTAGAACAGCTGTCCGAGGAAGGCGCTCGTCATGACCCAGGCGTAGGTCGCGACGACGATCCGCCGGTCGGTTCTCGACTCGAGCCGGCCGCCCGGGAACGACAACGCGAGATGCGCCAGCACGGCCTGGTACAGGCTCTGGGTGAGCTGGCTGATCGCCGATGTGACCGGCGAATCGAGGATCGCGACGTGTGGCACGAAGTAGGCGAACCCGACCGCCGCCATCAGCGCCCCCATCGGGCTCTCGGGCCGCCGCCGCCAGGCGTACAGCCCGACCCCCTCGAACGACGCCACGACCAGGAAGTGGATCATGCGGACGTCGCGGTAGTCGACGAACCGGAAGATGCCGACCGCCATGAACACGAGCGAACCCGCGCACGCGGCGAGCGCCCATGGGAACAACCTCGGATGCCATGCGGTCCGGTCGGGTTGGAGCGCCGGCGTCGTCCCGGCCGACGTCCGCACCGCGCTCACGGGTGGCCGGCCTCAGGCTCGGGGAGGAACGAGCGGATGCGCTCGCGGGTGAGCTCGGCCTTGGGGACGAACCCCGCCGCCCGGCTGGCGGCGACCCGCGGGCCGTAGTCGGCGGGGTCGCGGCCGGAGGTCAGCACGACGACGGGCGGTGCGTGTTCGCCGGCCAGCAGATCGGCCACGTCGATGCCGTCCATCCCCGGGAGGCCGACGTCCACCAGCACCAGGTCCGGGTGCAGCGTCCGAACCGCCGCCAGCGCCGACTCCCCCTCCGCCGCTTCCATCACGACGTCGAATCCTGCGCCTTCGAGCAGGCGCCGGGCAACGGTCCGGAACCCCGGGTGGTCGTCCACGATCCCCGCCGTCGGCGCCATGGCCCGGATCGTCGCACCGGCTCCTGCGGCCAACATCCGAGTCAGCACGGAGGCCGATCCGGTGGCCGCCCGGATGGTCGGGCCGCCCGGCGCTCCTAGCGTCCCCCGGCGAGGGCCGCTCGACGAACGGGCGGCGCGGGCGAAAGGAGACGGGATGCGCAGAGCGATCATCACGGCGGTCGCGGCGGGCGCGATCGGGGCGGCGGCGCTGCTCGGCCCGGCGGGGGCGTTCGCTTCGCCCGGCACGGCGAGCGCGGGCGGCACGACGCTGCACTTCACCGCGCACTTCACGCACGGATCCATCGTGGACGCGGCGCCCGTGGGCCCGAGCGCGGGCGATCAGCAGGTCGTGGTCGGGACCCTGACGCGGGCGTCGCAGGTGGCGGGCCGGTTCGGGTTCGTGTGTGAGTTCCTGACGGCGAGCACGTCGACGACGGAGGCGTGCCAGGGAACCGGACGGCTGGGGGGCGGTTCGATCGTGGTCGGGGGCGCCTCGCAGATGAACACGCAGGACCACACGTGGG
>DATLUW010000794.1:0-2048 GCA_035577825.1 Actinomycetota bacterium
CGGGCACGGACGGGCGCCCGGTCGGTCGAGGAGTTCATCGAGGGGGCCGCCCGGGAGCGGATCGACGCCGCGGCGTTCGCGCCGCAGGTCGTGGCGGCCGCCGAGGCCGGCGACGAGCCCGCGCGTGCCGTGCTGGCCCGCGCGGGGGCGGCGCTCGGCGAGACCGCGGCGTACGTCATCGGGCGGCTCGGCATGAAGTCGTCGACGTTCGACCTCGTGCTGGCTGGCGGCCTGCTCCGGTCGAACAACGCCGACCTCCGGAGTGCGCTGGTGGACGTCGTCGCCGGGGTCGCGCCCGGCGCCGGCCCGGTGATCCTCGATGCCCCGCCGGTGATCGGGAGCTGGCTCCTGGCGCTCGAGCTCGCCGGGGTCACGATCGAGGCCGCGGCGCGGGACCGCGTCGTGGCCGTCGCCCGCCGCGTGGTCGTCGCCTGAGGCCGCTCAGCCCTTCACGCCGGTCAGGGTCACGCCCTCGATGAACACCCGCTGGGCCAGGAAGAACAGCACGATGACGGGCAGCATGAACAACACCGAGGCGGCCATCTCGATGTTCCACAGGACCCCGAGATGGACCTGTTCGCTCTCGACGAGCTGCGCCAGGCCGACCGCCAGCGTGAGCGACTTGGGGTTGCTGCCGGAGAACACCAGCGGGTTGAAGAAGTCGTTCCAGGCGAACAGGAACTGGAACAGCGCGACCGCCGCGATGCCGGCCTTCGCGAGCGGCACGACCACCCGCATCATGATCTGGAACTCCCCGGCGCCGTCCACGCGCGCCGCGTCCGACAGCTCCTGCGGGATCGTCAGGAAGAACTGCCGCAGCAGGAAGATCGAGAAGGCGTCGCCGAAGAACGCGGGGACGATCAGCGGCTTCAGCGACCCCGTCCAGTGCAGGTGGGAGAAGATCACGTACAGGGGGACTACCGTCACCTGGGCCGGCAGCATCAACGTCGCCAGCACGACCACCAGGGTGGCGTCGCGCCCCTTCCACCGCAGCCGCGACAGCGCGTAGGCCACCGGCACCGACGACACCACGACGCCCACCGTGGAGAGCCCGGCGTACAGGAACGAGTTCAGCCCGTACCGCCACAGCGGGAAGATGTGGAACACGTCCCGGAAGTTGCTCCACTGGACCGGGTTGGGGATGAGGTTGGAGGACAGCGCCTGCTTGTTCGTCATGAGCGCGGTCAGCGCGATGAACAGGAACGGCGCGAGGAACACGATCGCCAGCACGATCGCCATCGAATGATTCCCGACCGAGAGCAGGAAGCGCTTCCGCCGGACCGGCGGCGGCGGCGGACGGCGGGTCACCGTCCGTGCGGCCTCAGGCCGGACCACCGTCGACGACGCTATCGGAGGCCTCCCTGGTAGTGGACCCACCGCCGCGAGGTCCGGATGAGGATCAGCGTGCACACCAGCGTGACGACGAACAGCATCCAGGCCATCGCCGACGCGTAGCCCAGGTGGAACGCGGTGAAGCCCTGTTCGTACAGCCAGATGGGATAGAACAGCAGCGACCCCTGCGGGTTCCCCAGGCTGCCCTGCCCGCCGGCCGCGACATAGCCCTCGGTGAAGTACTGGAACCCGTAGATGACCCCGGTGACGATCCCGAAGAAGATGACCGGGGAGATCATCGGCAGCGTGATGTAGCGGAACCGCTGCCACGGGTTGGCGCCCTCGATGTCGGCCGCCTCGTACAGCTGGCGCGGCACGTCGAGGAGGGCGGCCAGGAAGATGATCATGGTGTTCCCGATCGCCCACAGGCCGAGCAGCACGAGGCCGGGCTTCGACCACTTGGGATCCTGGAACCACACCGGTTGCGGCACGTGGAGCGCTCCGAGGAGGCGGTCGATCGGCCCCGCCGGGTTCAGCAGGAACACGAACCCCAGCACCCCGGCGACCACCGGCACCATCGTGGGGAGGAAGAAGATCGTCCGGTACACGCCCACGCCCCGCTTCGGCCGGGTGAGCACCCAGGCGATCGACAGGGCGAAGACGATCTGCACCGGGACGCCGATGACCACGATCCACAGCGTGTTCCGAACGGCCTG
>DATLUW010000795.1:0-8643 GCA_035577825.1 Actinomycetota bacterium
CCGTGGCCGCGTCGGCCCTACAGTCGAGCCGGGCGACGCCGGGGGCGGTGAACCGGTGGCCGATCGACAACGTCATCGTCTGTTCGGACGAGTCCACGGAGCCCCCGACGGGCATGAGCTGGCCGTGGCCCACCTCCCCGCCGGCGACCAGACGGCAGGTCACGGGGCGCTGCCCGGTCAGGTCGGCGGTGGTGTTCACGACGTCGGCCTTCGCCAGCACGACCCACGCGCCGTTGGGAACGTGCAGCGTGGCGATCGTGCCGAACACGCCGCTGCCGTGGATGTCGACCGGGCCGTTCCGCTTGCCGGTGACGACGAACGGCTGGTGGGGAACGCGGCCGGGCGCGGCGCCGGCCGGCACGGCGGCGAGGATCACCGCGGCCGCCGCGACGGCAACGGCAGCGGTGACTCCTCGGCAAAGGACGGATCGATGCTGCATTGGGGGGCGCTCCTTTCACTGGATGAGCACGGACACAGGCCCTCCCCGGCGAGCAGGATTCTCACATACGCTTGGCTTGGTTTGGGAGGAGTACACGCACGTCGAGACGGGATCCGTCACACGCGAACGACCTGCACGTGAATGACGACATCTCGGCGGGGACGGTGCTGGGGTTCGAGGGCGACGTCGGCCAGGCCCACGGCGAGCACCTGCACTTCGAGGTCGCCGTTCCCGACGATCCCGATCACCCGATCGACTCGGGGGGCTACATCATCGGGCAGAACCGCATCCCGCTGATCTGCGACATCCCGGGCAACATCCTCATTGCGGGGGAGGGCTACACGGCCGAACCCTGCTGAAACGACGGCGGGACGCAGAGCGGCGCCGCCAAACCGCGAGCCTGGTTCAGGGAACGAACCTGGCCACCGAGGCGTCGGCGGTCCCTTCGCCGCCCAGCACGATCTTGCCGTTGCCCGCGATCGACATGCCGACGTTCCCGACGCTCGTCCCGAACGTCGTGACGCCGAACCCGTCGGTGCCGAACGTCGTCTGGAGCTCCCCGTTGGGGCCGTATCTCGCGACGAACATCTGCGACGACAATGCGCCGATCGATCCGCTGATGACGATCCGGTTGCTCGCGTCGACGGCCAGGTCGTCGAGCTCCTTCGGATCCGTTCCGTTCCGGGTGATCACCGTGCCGTCGCCGCCGCCGAAGGCCGGGTCCGGCTGCCCGCTCGGCAGCCGGCGGATCATGGCGATGCGGTTGTTCCCGTCGAGGAGCGTGTAGTCGCCGGCCACGATCTTGTCGCCCTGGATCCCCAGGCCCTGCGCGTAGTCGTCCTCCCCCTCGATCACGTTCACGGTGAGCTTCCCGTCGCCTGAGAACGTGTGGTCGGGTGACCCGTCGGGCGTGTACCTGGCCACCGCCGTGTCGTAGGTGCCGGAGATTCCCTCGCGCGACCACCCGGCGACGACGATCCGGCCGTGCGCGTCGAGCGCCATCCGCCAGGCCCCGTCCTCGCCGGAACCGAACTGCGTCCGCACGAACCCGTCCCCGCCGCCGAACGCGTGGTCGAGCGACCCGTTCGCGTTGAGCCGGACGACCATGAACTCGGAGTCCTGGTCCGACAGGTAGAACTCCCCGCTGACGAGCAGCTTCCCGTTCGGCAGGGCAACCATGTCGTATGCGGCGAAGGGCTTCCCGAACCCGACGAGCAGCTTGCCGTCGCCGCCGCCGAAGCTCGGGTCCGGGTCGCCGTCCGGCGTGAACCGGGCGAGTCCGAGGACGTCGTTCCCGGCGCCGTGCGTGTCGACCGCCGCCATGATCTTGCCGCCCGCGAGGGCCGCCACCGCGTTGTAGGCGTCCACGCTCGGGAGGAAGTGCAGCGTGACCAGGCCGTCGCCGCCGCCGAACGTGGAGTCGGGATCGCCGTTCGGGGACAGGCGGGCGAGCGCCAGGTCGTCGGCGAAGTCGTCCTGGCCGAACAGCAGGATCTTGCCCCCGGTCGTGGCCAGGACGGTCCCGAGGTCCTCCCCGCTGCCAGAAAGGCTGAACGTCGCCATCCCGTCGCCGCCGCCGAAGGTCGTGTCGAGGTCGCCGGGGCTCGCCGCGAAGGCAGTGGACGGCGTCAGCATGGCGATGGTGGTGAGAAGCCCGACGAGGGTGGACGAGCGGCGGAACACGTGGGTCATGGGGATCCCCTTCCCTGGCAGGCCTCGAACGCTATCGGAGGCCCGTTCGGCCACGCAACAGGAGGCCGGGCGAACGCCTCTCCGGCCGATCGGAATACGATTCGGCTCGGGGTCGGCGGGGAGGAGCGACGGATGGACATGGACGGCACGGGCGGAGGTGCTCCCCCGGACGACGCCGCGTTGGCAGCGCAGGCGCGAGACGTGCTCGACGGGAACTGGACGGGCCACTCGACGATCCCCGCGCCCGGCCTGTACCCCCACCAGTGGAACTGGGACACCGGGTTCATCGCGATGGGCCGCTCGACGTACGACCAGACCCGTGCGGAGACCGAGCTGCTCCACCTGTTCGAGGGGCAGTGGCGAAACGGCATGGTGCCCCACATCGTGTTCAACCCGGAGGTGCCGCGGGACGCCTACTTCCCGGGGCCGGACTTCTGGATGAGCCCCTCGATCGACGACGCGCCGAAGGGTGTCGAGACGTCGGGGCTGACCCAGCCGCCCGTGCACGGGTTCGCGGCGCTCGAGATGCACCGACGGTCGTCGGACGCCGTGCAGTCCACGGCGTTCCTCCGGCGGCTGTTCCCCGGGCTGGTCGCGCAGCACCGGTACTTCCGGGACCACCGGTCGGTCGGGCACGAGGGGCTGACGTACGTGCTGCACCCCTGGGAGACCGGGCTCGACAACTCGCCGGCGTGGGACGAGGCGTTCGAGGGGTTCGAGATCCCACCCGGGGCGCTCCCGCCCTACGAGCGGCGCGACCTCGCGCACGCCGACCCGCGCGACCGGCCGACGAACGATGCGTACGACCGGTTCGTGTACCTGGCCGTCGTGTACCGCGAGGTGGGCTACGACGACGCTCGGGTTCGCGAGCGGACGCCGTTCGTTGTGGAGGACCCGATGTTCAACGCGATCTGGGCGTGGTCGGCAGCGTCGGTCGCGGAGATCGCGGAGACGATCGGCGAGGACGGGACCGAGTTCCGCGAGGACGCCGAACGCATCACCCGAAACCTCGAGACCGAGCTGTACGACGCGGACGAGGGGCGGTTCTTCCCGTTCGACGTACAGAACGGGAAGCACCAGGAACACCACTCGATCGTGTCGTTCATGCCGCTCCTGGCGCCGGGCCTGGATTCCGAGATCGCCGCACGGACGGCGGACGAGCTGCGGCTGGTTCGCCGATGCACCCACGAGACGCTCGGGCGGACGTGCTTCGTGATGCCGTCGTTCCCGCCGCGCGAGGCGGGGTTCGACCCGCGCAAGTACTGGCGGGGACCGATCTGGATCAACACGAACTGGCTGCTCGAACGAGGATGCCGTGCGGCCGGCGAGACGAAGCTCGCCGACGAGCTGCGGTGGTCGACGCTCGAGCTGGTGCGGCGCAACGGGTTCCGCGAGTACTTCGACACGCACACCGGAGACGCGTACGGCGGCCATCGGTTCAGCTGGTCGGCGGCGCTGACCCTCGACATCCTGGCGTCCTGACGCCGGGAACGGGTGAGAGGAGGACGCATGGCACAGGGAGGCGGATCGGTTCTGGGGCGGGTCGAGGGGTGGGTCCAGGAGGACATCATCCGGCCGATGCAGGACTTCCAGGACCCGAAGCAGGAATGGCGGAGGCTGTTCTCGGAGCTCATGGGCACGTTCTTCCTCGTCCTGGTGGCGGCCGGCGGCGGGATGATGAGCCACGCCTTTCCCGGCACGATCGACCGCAACGCCGCGGTCGTCGCGCCGGGGTTGATGGTGTTCGCCATCATCCTGTTCATGGGCAAGGTGTCGGGAGCGCACCTGAATCCCGCCGTGAGCATCGGCTTCTCGCTCCGGGGCGACTTTCCGTGGAGTCGCGTCCCCGGGTACATCGTTGTGCAGCTGATCGGTGCTTCGCTCGCCGCATGGTTCCTGCAGGGCGTGGTGCACGTCTCGTCGACGTTCGGCTCCAACTACCCGGCGGCGAACTACTCCGCCCTCGACGCGTTCTGGATGGAGGCGGTCCTCACGTTCGGGTTGTTGAGCGTGATCCTCGGAACGGCCTCGGGCGCCCAGAACATCGGCATCATCGGCGCGGCCGGGGTGGGCGCGTACATCGCCCTCGCCGGCCTGTGGGGAAGCCCCATCTCGGGAGCGTCGATGAACCCGGCGCGCACCTTCGGTCCCGATCTGGTCGGTGCCAACTTCACCGACTACTGGGTGTACGTGGCCGGCCCGATCTGCGGGATGCTCGTGGCCGTCGGAGCGGCGTTCGTCCTTCGAGGGCGTGGCGGTGGCCGGGCTGGCTCGGGGGCCGCGCAGGGCGCGATCGACACGGAAGTGGAGCGCCCCGAGAAGGCCTGACGATCTCGGACGCCGGGTTCGCACTGGAGGAGGGGTGATCGTTCGATCGCTTCGGGCACTCAAGGTCGTCGCGGCGGTCGCGTTCCTGTCGCCGACGGCCGCGGCCTGCACGACGAACGCCACCGATGGGCCCCCCGAAAGCCCGGCGAGCTCCGCGACGCCGTCGGTGGTTCCGTCGACCAGCCCCGGCACTCCGTCCGGGCCGCCGCCCACCGGCAGCGCTCCGTCCGGGCCGCCGCCCACCGGCACGGAGTTGCCTCCCGTCCCGTCACGCCCGATGCGGGAGCTGCGCCCCCGGGTGGAGGCGGCCATCCACGTCGGTGGGACTCCCGACTGGCAGCTCGCGGCCTTCGGGTCGGTGTGGGTGGCGAACGACGACATCTCCATCGTCCAGCGGATCGATCCGGCGACCGATCGCGTGTCGGCCCGGATCCACCTCGTGCCGTTCGCGAAGCCGTGCGCCGGAATGGCCGCCGGCTTCGGATCCGTGTGGATCCCGGACTGCTCCACGCAGGACGTGGATCGCGTCGACCCCGACACCGATCAGGTGATCGCGCGGGTGCACTCGGGGATCGCGGACTTCGAGAGCTACATCGGGGTCGGGGCCGGGAGCGTGTGGATCATCTCCGCGCCCGACGAGCTCACCAGGATCGATGCTGCCACCAACCGGGTCTCGGCTCGGATCCGGGTCCCGGATGGCTCGGTTGCCGTCAGGTTCGGCCATGGGTTCGCCTGGGTCACCAACAACTCGATCGACGTCGTGATCAAGGTGGATCCCGAGACGAACTCGGCCGCGGGCTCGATCCCCGTCGGGCACGATCCCCGATTCCTGACGATCGGCGAGGGGGCCATCTGGGTGCTCAATCAGGGCGACGGTACGGTCTCGAGGATCGACCCCGCATCGGAGGAGGTGAGGGCCATCGACGCCGACTCGCCGGGCGAGGGCGGGTGCATCGAGACGGGGTTCGGCGCGGTCTGGATCACCGTCCCGGGGTTCCCCTTCACCAAGATCGACGCAGAGAGCGGTGAGGTCAGGGAGCATTTCCGGGGCCCCGGTGGCGACTGCCTCTCAGTCGGGTCGGGGTCCGTCTGGCTTTCGAACCTGCACTTCGGCGTCGTCTGGCGAATCCCTCCCTCCTGAATGGTCGGTGACGCCGGCGGTGGACGGATCCACCCGCCGGCGGCGACTCCGCTCAGGTCACGTTGAAGTCGACGGGGGACGTCACGCCGCTCGTGACGTGCAGCGTCTTGACCTGCGTGTGAACCCGCTCTTCGAACAGGCGACCGTCACGCTGTCCGCCGCGGCGAGCCACAACGCGTAGGTGCCGTTGGTGTCGGTCGCGAGCGTGTAGGTGGTCGTCGTCCAAGAGCTGGGGCAGGATCGTGGGGACGGTGACCGTCCCACGGGAGTCTCCACAACCGCTGGTCAACGAACTGTCGGGACTTGCCCGCCGGGCTTCCGTTCACCATGAGCACCCTGCGCGACCGCGAACTCGGCTTCCGCCATTGCCGTCGTGGCGCGACCGATTGAGGCGATGAAGCTCGAGGGGATCCGGCTCCGTACGACGGGGGCACGCGGTCTTCCGCTACCGAATTCGAAGGTTGCCTCGGACGGCCGGTGCCACGGACCGAAACCAGATGGGCAGGCTGCGCGTTGGAGTTTGTGGAGGTCGAGGATGCGAACCACGATGGGGACGGTCCGGATCGAGGGAGGGGTGCTCGCGGAGATGTACGCACGCTACGCGCCCGAGGCGCTCCGCCTCGCGTATCTCCTCACCGGCGACGCGACACTGGCCGAGGACCTGGCGCACGACGCATTCGTGCGGGTCGCGGGGCGCCTCCTGCACCTGCGGGACCCGGCGGGGTTCCAGGCCTATCTTCGCACGACCATCCTGAACCTGGCGAGGTCGCACTTCCGGCGTCGCGCCGTCGAGCGCAAGTTCGCCGAACGGCAGTCTGGACCGCGGCCCGTCGCCCCTGCCGATCTGTCCGATCGGGACGAGATGCGGACCGCGCTCCTGACCCTTCCGGTGCGCCAGCGGACGGCGATCGTGCTCCGGTACTACGAGGATCTGTCCGAGGAACAGACCGCACGGGTGATGCGATGCCGCCCGCAAGCCGTGAAGTCGCTTGTGTCACGAGCCATGACCAGCCTTCGGAGGTCGATCGGGGATGCCTGAGATGGAGACCCGCGTTCGGGAACGGCTGAACGACCTGGCGGGCGAGGCTCCCAAGCCCTCGGCTCCGCCCACCATCGTGCTGCACCGGGCCCGGCGCCGCATCGCGGCCACCGCAGCAACGCTCGTCATTGCAGCGGTGGTTGTCGTCTCCGGCGGGATCATCGGGATCAAGGTGCTCGTGGACCGCAGCAGCGCTCCGGCGAATCCCCTCCCCACTCCCACCGCGGGTCACACCCCGGCCTCGCCGGCGTACGCCGCCTGTCTGATGCCCCCGAACACATGGACGGCGAACACGTGCGAGCTGGGCGACCGGGACCTCTTCCTGGGTGCCGTCGGCCCCGACGTCATGGCGCTCGAGCAGCGCATGGCCGGCTTGGGCTTCTTCACCCTCGCCCCGGATCGCACTTTCGACCTGCCCACCAAAGACGACCTCAGGGCCTTCCAGGTCTGCCTCGGTCTGACGCCCGACGGCTACGCGGACATCCACGGCCAGGGGACGATAGCGGCGCTCCAATCGGCGACGGCCAGCGAGGTGGCTCCTTGTTCCACCACCGGGCCGCTCGCGTACGCGGGCACCTGGCTGAACGACGATCCGGTCAACGCCTTCGCGGCGAAGCTCGCCATCTCGGTCGAAGGACGGAACATCACCGTCCACGTGCTCTATCGCTATCAGATCATCCCTAGTTCCGACACCGTCCCGTTCACGGGTGAGCCCATCAGGATCACCACGCGGGTTGCCGACTCGCATGTCCCCCGCGTCCTCGAGATCCGCTTCGTCGGCAGCGACAGGAACCGTTTGCACGTCGTTACGACGATCCGGTCCGACGAGTTGCGCCCGGAGACGTTCCATCGCGCGTGAAGCTCCGTCCGTCTCGAGCAAGACGCCTCGCCATGGCCGCTCGCTCAGACCCCTGTTCGAACGCGAGCTCGCGGAGGGGGCGCCGGCTGCTGGCTGGCGCTGAGCAAGCTGGCGCGTTGTTCCCGAAACTCGCTGACCTGCACGAACGTTGACCTCCGGCGGGAGTCTCCACAGCCTAAGGAGGGGACTCTCCACAACTGCTGGTTAGGGCCACAATCTGGCAGGGCGGGCCGCCAGCACGAGCCAGAACCGGTGACCGACCTCGCAGACTTCGAAAGCCGACGAGACGCCACATTCCGGGTCAGAGTCGTCGTCGTGGAGCCCGGTCGATTCCCGCGCACTAACGGGGTTGCGGGCCCCAATCTGCGGCGCTCTCCCAGGGCGTCGACCGGGTGACATTCCGAAGGCCGGATCCGTCGAGGCTCATCACGTACAGGTCGGGGTTGCCCGCCGCACCCACGGCCGGCCCGCGCGAGACCGTGATCATCGTCCCGTCCGGGGAGAACGTCTGCTTGTACCAGGTGTACGTGCCGCCGAACGTGTGTGTGATCCGATGCAGGTCGCTCCCGTCAGGGTGGACCATGAACAGGTTGTCCTGTTGGTCGTGCGGCTCGTGGGACTGGAACAAGATCCACCGACCGTCCGGCGACCAGTCAGGATTCCCCCCGGCATCCATCCTCCACGGACTCAGTCGGCGGGCATGCGTGCCGTCGAGCCGAACCGTGAACACGGCCAATCTTCCCGTTGCCTTGTTCAGCCGTTGGAAGACCAGGTGGCTCCCATCGGGCGACCACTGGGGTGAGGCGTCCTCGTACCTCGTCGGGGTGACCTTCTGCGTGAGCTGCCGCACGTGGGTGCCGTTTGCCTGCATGACGAACAGGCCGAGATGGGCCACCGTACCGTGGATCACTGGGCCGTAGGCACGGTCGAACGCGATCTGCTTCCCACTCGGCGACCAAGCCGGATCGTTGTCGGGCGGACAGTTGCTCGTGCCGCAGGGGATGCTGAGCATCGTGAGGTTCGTCCCGTCTGCCCTCACCTTAAACAGTCGTTCGCTTTGGGAGGAAAGTCGTTCGAACGCGATCCACCTGCCGTTCGGGGCCCAGTCCGGCTGGGTATCGAGGACACCCCTCCTGGGGTGCGTG
>DATLUW010000796.1:0-12160 GCA_035577825.1 Actinomycetota bacterium
GGAGGTGACACCCGTGCCTGATCCCGACATTCCGTTTCTCCGCCGACTCCGAACGCATCTCGACCGAGCGGCGAGGTCCACCTCCCAGAGGTCGCGCTTCGGCGGTCGACCGGCTTCCGCGATCGCGGCGATCATCGTTGCGGTCGCCATCATCGGGTCATCGATCTTGCTGTGGAGGGCGCTCGGGTCCGCGAGACCCGATCGGGGATCCGCGGCGCCAACGCTCCATACGTCGAGTCCAGCTCCGAACGCCTCTCCCTCGAGCACTGCTCCGTCCGGAGCCAACGCATCCCCCACTCCGGGTGCCACCGGATCGAGCGGACCCATCAGCCACGGGCCGCCGCCACCGCCGCTCGGAGACACGCTGCGAAGCGTCGTCGCCATCGCAGCGAATGACGTCTGGGCCGTCGGGGTCCGGTTCCCTCAGGCCCCCGCGTACCAACCGCAATCGCTCGTGGAGCACTGGGATGGCGCCTCATGGACGACGCGCTCCGTGCCCGAGATGGGCCAGCTGACGTCGGTGGCGGCGAGCGGACCCGACGACGTGTGGGTCCTCGGGGAGACCCCCACGTTGCTGCACTTCGACGGATCCTCATGGAGCAAGGTGCCGACGGCCGAGGTTGCCGGTCCGCAGCTTCGCGGGCTGGTTGCCTTCGCTCCGAACGACGCGTGGGTGGTGGGAACAGAGCGGACGGACAGGTACGCGGGAGAATGCGGGGAGCACGGCCGGGGCACGCGCCCATTGGTCGAGCACTGGGACGGGTCCACGTGGCGGGAGGTCGCCTCCCCCAGCCCTCGGGTGCATGAATCGGAGCTGTGGTCGGTCTCCGGGAGTGGTTCAACCGATGTCTGGGCGGTCGGCTACTCGTCTACCGACATCCCCGCCACCAACCCGGGAAACGGATGCACACGGCGCTCCCACGCCAGAACGCTCGCGATGCACTGGGATGGATCGTCGTGGGCCATCACGCAAACCCCCAACCCAGGCCGGGAAGACGACGTGCTCGCGGGAATCACGTCGCTCGGCCCGAACGACGCATGGACCACGGGATGGTGGATCCCGGGAGAAGGGCCGGGGTGGCCGCTGTTCTTGCACTGGGACGGACAGGCCTGGACGGTCGATCCAAGCCTCGAACACACCTCGTCACAGCAGGATCGACAGCCGTGGGCTGCCGATGCCCTGGCCTCGGACGACATCTGGACGGCGGGCAGCTACCCGAACGCTCCTTCGCTGCAACATTGGGACGGGTCGGAGTGGGCGATCTACGAAGACGAAGCCATCGGGGTGGATCCGCGCCTCAAGGCGGGGGAGCTGACCGGTATCTCTGCGATCTCACCCAGCGACATCTGGGCCGTCGGATGGGCTGCCGGCTACGAAAGCGGCAGGCAGTTGGACGAGGCCTTGATCCTGCACTGGGACGGATCGCGGTGGGCCGGGGTGGCCGGCGCCCCATTCCCTCACGGATAGCTTCGTTTCTCAGACCTGGGAGCGGAAACCGGACACTCCTCCATGTCGGGTATTCATCGCGGGCGACCCCGGGACTAGGATCCCTCCCCGTCGGTGAGCGGCAGTTCGCCCAGGGAGGTCGTTCGCATGCGGCGCTTCGCTCAGCTCGCGGTGGCTGTTGTTGTGGGTGTGGTCCCGTTCGCGGCGGCGCCCGAGGGGGCCGGGGCGTCCCGGGCCGTCCCCGCCGCGGACGGCGTGCACTCGGACTTCAACGGCGACGGGTTCTCGGACCTCGCGATCGGCGTTCCGAACGAAGACGTCGGCGGCGTGTTCGATGCCGGCGCGGTCGAGGTGGTCTACGGCTCAGGTGGCGGCCTCCAGCTGACCGCGCCGGACGACGACTTCCTCTCCCAGGACAGCCCCGGCGTGCGCGGCGTCGCGGAGGCGACCGATCTGTTCGGCTCGACCCTGGCGACCGGGGACTTCAACGACGACGGGTTCGACGACCTGGCCGTCGGGATCCCCAATGAGGGCGACGGTGGCGGCGTCGCGGTGCTGTACGGGACGTCCGACGGGTTGCAGGCGTCGAGCCCCGACGACCAGCTGTGGACCCAGGACAGCCGACACGTCGACGACACCTCCGAGATCGGCGACCACTTCGGCGGGGCCCTGGCGGTGCAGGACTTCAACGGCGACGGGTTCGTCGACCTGGCGATCGGTGTCCCGCAGGAGGGCCTCGGGGCCGCGACGCAGGCGGGCGCCGTCGAGGTCCTGTTCGGGTCGGCGTCGCGGCTCCAGGCGACCGTCCCCGCGGACCAGTTCTTCGATCAGGACACGACCGACGTGCGGGGCGTGGCGGAGACGAACGACTGGTTCGGCGACGCGCTGGCCGGCGGCGACTTCAACGACGACGGGTTCGGCGACCTGGCGATCGGGGCGGACCATGAGTCGTTCGCCGCGGGCTTCGCGGTCGGGGCGCTCGCAGTGTTCTACGGCTCGGCCTCCGGCCTCCAGTTCACGAGCCCGAACGACCAGCTCTTCCGCCAGAACGCCGCGGGCGTGCGCGGGCACGAGGAGGCTGGGGACGCCTTCGGCACCTCGGTCACGTCGGGTGACTTCAACGCCGACGGGGTGGACGACGTCGCGGTGGGCGTGCCGCACGAGGGCGAGACCGGCATGTCCAACACCGGCGCCGTGGAGGTCCTGTACGGCACCGGGTCGGGGCTCCAGGCCGGCGCTCCCGACGACCAGCTGTGGACGCAGGACAGCCCCGACGTCCTCGATCAACGGGAGGCGGGAGATCTGTTCGGGTTCCAGCTCGCGTCCGGCGACTTCAACGGCGACGGGCTCGCGGATCTGCTGATCTCCATCCTCGAGGAGAGCACGCACGGGCACGGCGCCGAAGGGGCGTTCGCCGTCCTCTACGGCTCGGCCGCCGGCCTCCAGGCGACGAGTCCGGACGACCAGTTCTTCACCGAAGGCGGCGACCTCCACGACTCCCCCGGGGAGGGGGACCTCTTCGGCTCCGCCGTGGCCGCGGGCGACTTCGACGGCGACGGGAAATCGGATGCGTCGGTCTCGGCCGCGTACGAGACCCTCGGGTTCGACCCCGCCGGGACGAACGCGGGCGCCGTGGAGGTCCTGTACGGCTCGCGATCGGGCCTCCAGGCGACGAGCCCCGACGACCAGTTCTTCACCCAGGACACGCCGGACGACACGAGCGACGCCTTCGGGTCGGCCTTCGCCGCGGGGGACTTCAACGCGGACGGGTTCCCCGACCTGGCCACC
This sequence comes from Actinomycetota bacterium, assembly GCA_035577825.1. GTDB lineage: Bacteria > Actinomycetota > UBA4738 > UBA4738 > JACQTL01 > DATBHM01. The sequence goes on from DATLUW010000796.1 coordinate 3,236, forward strand.
GGGATCCCCAACGACGCCGTGGACGGGCAGGACCTCGAGGGTTCGGTCGAGATCCTGTACGGCGGCACCAAGCGGCTGGACGACCTCGGGGCAGACGACTCGTACTTCCCCTCCGGCGGCGAGCTCGTCGACGGGCTCACGAGCTTCGACGGGTTCGGCGGCGCGCTCGCGTCCGCGGACTTCAACGGCGACGGCTTCGCCGACCTGGCCGCTGGGGCCATCGGGGAGGACCCGGGCGCCGGGTTGGGCGCCGGCGCGGTGCACGTCCTGTACGGCGCGGCGAACGGCCTTCAGGCGGCGAGCCCGGACGACCAGTTCTTCGACCAGGACAGCCCGAACGTGCGGGACGCAGCCGAGGCCGGTGACAACTTCGGCGCGTCCCTCGCCGCGGCGGACTTCAATGGGGACGGGTTCGGGGACCTGGCGGTCGGGGTTCCGGGCGAGGACGACGCGGGCACGCTCAGCACGGGCGGCGTCGAGGTCCTGTACGGGACCGCGGCTGGGCTCCAAGCTTCGAGCCCCGACGACAGGTTCCTGAAGCAGGGGAACAACGACCTCGGCGAGACCGAGGAGGAGGCCGATCAGCTCGGAACCGTGCTCGCCGCCGGCGACTTCAACGACGACGGGTTCGCGGACCTCGCGATGGGCGTCCAGGGCGAGGACGTGGGCGCGCTCGCCGACGCCGGAGCTGTGCAGGTGGTGTACGGGACGGCGGGCGGACTGCAGGGCTTGAACCCCGACGATCAGGTGTGGACCCAGGACAGCACCGGCGTCGACGACACGGCCGAGGCGTTCGACGACTTCGGCAACGCCCTCGCCGCGGCCGACCTCAACGGCGACGGGGTCGACGACCTCGCCGTCGGGGTGTTCGGGGAGGACGTCAACGGGATCTCGAGCGCGGGGGCCGTCTCGATCCTGTTCGGCACCGTGGCCGACGGGCTCTAGGTCACGTCGCCCGCGGACCAGCTCCTGTTCCAGGGGAATCAGGGCATCCGGGACACGACGGAGGTCGGCGACAACTACGGCTCGGCGCTTGACGGCGGGGACTTCAACGGCGACGGGATCGGCGACCTCGCGATCGGGGTGCCGGGCGAGACTGTCGTCGACTCCGGTGACGGCGCGGTGTCGGTGCTGTTCGGCGGGGCGGGCGGGCAGCAGGCCGTCGGCCCGGATGACCTGCTGATCAGCCAGTCGACCTCGGACATCGCCGACGACCCGGACTTCTTCGACGGCTACGGCGCGGTGCTGTCGGGCGCCGACTTCAACGACGACGGCTTCGCGGACGTGGTCGTCGGGATCCCGAAGGAGAACCTGGGAACCGCCATCGACGCGGGCGCCGCGAACGTCGTGTTCGGGGGGTCGTCGGGCCCGCAGGGCACGAGCCCGGACGACCAGTTCCTCATCCAGGACAGCACCAGCGTGAAGGACGAGGTCGAGGCCCTGGACATCTTCGGGGGCGCGCTCGCTGCGGGGTGACGCCGGGGCCGCCGCCGGGATGGATCGGACCGTCTTCGAACCGTCAACCGGGGCAACTCACGCGAGAGCTCCAGAACGGCCTAGCCTAGCCCCATGGTCGACGATCTCCTGCTGCGCGCCGAGGGGCTCTCCCTCCGGTATCCCACCGGCACCCTCGCCGTCGACGAGCTGACCGTCGAGGTCCCCCGCGGTTGCGTGGGGCTGGTCGGTGCCAACGGCGCCGGGAAGACGACGCTGCTACGTTTGGCGCTTGGGCAGCTGCGCCCGACCGCGGGCACGATCGAGGTCGCGGGGCGGGCCGTGGCGGACGATCCGATCGGCGTTCGGGCCCACATCGGCTTCATGCCCGAGCACGACTGCCTCCCCACCGACCAGTCGGCCGCCGACATCGTCGCCACCCTCGGCGAGCTGGCCGGCCTGCCGCCCCGCGCCGCCCGCCAGCGGGCTTCGGAGGTGCTCGACATCGTCGGCCTGGACGAGGCGCGGTTCCGGCCCATCGGCGGGTTCTCGACGGGCATGCGCCAGCGCACGAAGCTGGCCCAGGCGATCGTCGCCGACCCGGAGGTGGTGCTGCTCGACGAGCCCACCGCCGGCCTCGACCCGATCGGTCGTGAGGAGATGCTCGCACTCGTGGGCCGGCTCGCCGGCTTCGGCATCTCCGCGCTCGTGGCCACCCACCTGCTCGACGACGTGCAGCACGTCTGCGACCAGGTGGTGATGATGGACGGCGGCAAGCTGCGTCATGCCGGCGCCATCGAGGCCCTCGTGCATCGCACCGGCGCCCTGCGAATCGAGGTGACCGACGGCGCCGCACGCCTCGCGGACCGCCTGAGCGTCGCCGGCGTCGCGGTCACCGTGGTCGACGACGCCACGCTCGATGTGCGGGTCGACGGCGACGAGGGCCACGTGCTCGACCTGGTGCGCGACGGGGCGGACGACCTCGGCCTCGGCCTCCACGCCATGACCACGCGACGAACCTCGCTCGACGAGCTCTTCCTGGACGAGGCGCGATGACCACACCGCTCGAGCATCCCGCCGGCGCCGTCTACGACCGCGGCTACCGTCCCTACGAGGGCGAGCGTGGGGGCCGCGGCGCCGCCCGCGCCGCCCTCGTGCGCGTCTCGATCCGTCGTGCCCTCGGCCTGCGCCGGTCGTGGCGCCAGAAGGTCCTGCCGTGGTCGCTGCTCGCGATCGCCACGGTCCCCGCCCTGGTGAACGTCGGCGTGAAGTACATCACCCGAAACACCGCGGCCTCCAACTTCAACCTGATCACCTACCGCGAGTACGTGGGTGTGTCCACCGCGCTGCTGCTCTTCGTGGCGATCACGGCACCCGACATGGTGTGCCCCGACCGGCGGAACCGGGTCCTGCCGCTGATCTTCGCCCGTCCGCTCACCGGCAACGACTACGTGCTCGCCAAGGTGGGCGCCCTCACCGCCGTCCTGTTCGGATTCGGATTCCTCCCCCAGGTCGTGCTGTTCGCCGGCCAGATGTACGTGGCCCCGGAGGGCGCGCTCGACTACGTCAAAGCGAACTCCGCGGTCCTGTGGCAGGTGCCGGTGGCCGTCGCCCTGTTCTCCGTGTACTGGGCCTCGCTCGCGGTGGCCATCTCCGCCACGACCGCGCGCCGTGTCGTCGCCGGCGTGGCCCTGCTGGCCACCGTCCTCGTCTCGGGAGCGGTGGCGTCGGTCCTCGTCGCCTCCCGGGGCGTCGACCCCGGATTCATCTTCGAGAATGGCAGCCTCTGGGGGCTCATCAGCGTGGTGGAGATCCCGCTGCGGATGACCGACCTCGTGTTCCTCGGCCACGTCGATCCTCAGTCGCTCGTCGGCGGGGCTCGGGGGGCGGGCATCGGCGTCGTCCTCGTCTACCTCGCGATCGTCGCCGGCTCCCTCGGCTACCTCGTCCAGCGGTACCGGCGGGTCCAGTGAGCGCCTCGCGCGGACCGGAGCTGGCCCCGGACGACCCGGCCTTCGCCGAGGATGCGACGGTCGTCGTCGACGGAGCGTCGGTGTGGTTCGGTCCGAAGGTGGCGCTCACCGAAGTGTCGTGTTCCTTCGGTCCGGGGGTGACGGGCCTGCTGGGCCCGAACGGCGCGGGCAAGACCACGCTCATGCGGGCGATCTGCGGGATGTTGCCGCTCAACGTCGGCACCGTGCGCGTGCGCGGGCTCGACCCCCGCACCCGGCGGGAGGCGCAGGGCGCGCTCGCCCTCGTCCCCGAGGAAGACGCGGCCCCGGCCGTGCTCTCGGCCCGCCAGCTCGTGCGCTATGCCGCCGCCATCCACGGGGTGCGCGACCGCGCCTCGCCCGAGCGCGCGCTGGCGGCCGTGGATCTCGTCGACGTGGCCGACCGCAAGCTCGGTGGCTTCAGCAAGGGGATGCGCCAGCGGGCGCGGGTGGCCGCCGCCCTCGTGGGCGACCCCACCATCCTCGTGCTCGACGAGCCGCTCAACGGCGCCGACCCCGTCCAGCGCGTGGCGCTCATCGAGCTCTTCCAACGCCTGGCCGACGAGGGCCGCACGGTGATCGTCAGCTCACACGTGCTGCACGAGGTCGAACGCCTCGCCCGTCGCCAGATCGTGCTCGTCCGCGGCCGTCTCGCCGCGGCCGGCGACCACCACGCCATCCGGAGTGCGATCGCCGACCGTCCCCGGCAGGTGCTCGTGCGCGCGTCGGATCCCCGCCGCCTGGCCGCCGCGCTCGTGGGCATCGAGGCGGTGAGCGGCGTCGGCATCGACGACGGCGAGGTTGTCGTCTCGTCGCTGCGCGCCCTCGATCTGGCCCGTGCGCTGCCGGGAGTCGCCCGGCGCGCCGGCGTTCGCCTCCTCGAGGTGCGCCCCCTCGACGACTCGCTGGAATCGGCCTTCCGGGAGCTGGTCAAATGACCGCTCCCGCCGCCCAGCGCGCGCTCCCCAGACCTCTCGTCGCCGCCTTCATGTACACGCTGCGCATCTGCGTGCCGCCGAGGCGGGCCGCCCTGCTGGCCCTGCCGTGCGCGGGCGCCCTGCTCTTCGGGCTCCTCGCCCACACGGTGAACGCGGCGACGCCCACCGAAGGGTTCAACACGATCAGCGGCGCGCTCTTCGGGCTGATCCTGCCCCTGGCCAGCCTGGTGGTCGGTGACGCCGTGCTGGGCGCGGAGATCCGAACCGGCACGTTCGGCCTCACGTGGCTGTCGCCGGTCCGCTTCTCCACGATCATCCTGGCAAGATGGTCGGCCGGCTGGCTCGTGGCTGCCGGCGCCCTGGTCCCCGCGTTTGCGCTGTCGGCGGCGATCGCGGGCGTGCCCGCGGCCATCACCCCGATGGCCCTCGCCGCCGTCGCCGGGACCGCCGCCTACGTGGCGCTGTTCGTGTTCATCGGGGCCACGTTCCGGCGTGCGGCGTGGTGGTCGCTCGCGATCGTCCTGCTCGGCGAGCGTCTCCTCGGTGGGGTGCTGGCCGGGATCGCGCAGCTGTCGCCGCAGTGGCTTGCCAGGATGGTCTACGCCGGACTCGGTCCGAACGCTGCCGGACTCGAGCGCGCGGGCATCCCCACCGGGGGCGCCGCCGTCGGGCGCCTCGCCCTGCTCACCGTGGTGTTCATCCTGCTCGCCGTGCGCCGGATCCGACGGTTCAAGATCACCAGCGTGGGCGAGTAGCCCGCTGTTCCGCCGCACATCACCGGGCTGTGGCGCCGGGCCTCAACCCGCTCAGCCGAGTTCCTGCGCGAGCCCGATGAGCAGTCCTCCGGGTCCCCTGATGTAGCAGAGCCGATACGCATCTTCGTACCGGACCACTTCGCTGCTGACGAGCTGCGCGCCGCGCTGACGAAGGCGGGCGAGCGTCTCGTCGACGTCGTCCACGGTGAACATGACGCGGAGGTAGCCGAGCGCGTTCACCGGTGCGTTCCGGTGATCGGCGATCGGAGAGGGCGCGAGAAATCGCGAGAGCTCCAGCCGGCTGTGGCCGTCCGGCGTGCGCATCATGGCGATCTCGACGCGCTGGTCGCCCAGTCCGGTGACGCGCCCTGCCCACTCTCCTTCGACCATCGCCTGCCCTTCGAGCTCGAGGCCGAGCTCGCGGAAGAACTCGATCGTCGCCGGCAGGTCGTCGACGACGATGCCGACGTTGTCCATCCGTCGAACCGCCATGTGCATCCCTTCTCCCGTCACCGACTCGTTCTCGGCCACCCTGAGGCGCGGAACTCATCGCGTTCGCGCCGTCGATCTGCGCGGTTGGCTGACGTGCGATCGCCCCGATCGCCTACATTCACGGCATGCCGTTGTTTCGTCGCAGGAACGCGGACAACCCCGACCCAGATCCCTTCCTCGTCGACGAGCTGCAGACGCCGCAGCCGAGCACAGGCGCGTGGGGATTCGAGACGGGCTTCCGACTCACCGTACAGGACGTCTTCACGATCAGCGGACGCGGCTCCGTCGTCACCGGCCGCATCGAGTCCGGGTCGATCGCCAACGGCGCCGTCGTGCGTCAGACACGCCCGGACGGGACGAGCCGCGACGTCACGGTCGCCGGCATCGAGATGTTCCGCAAGACGCTGGACACCGCGAACGCGGGCGACGAGGTCGGACTGCTGCTGCGCGAGGTCGGACGCGACGAGATCGGCCCGGGCGACATCCTGACCGCGTGAGGGGGAGATCCTTGCCGGAGCCTTCACGATCAGAACGTTCACGCGGGCAATCGCCATGCCCCCGGACGGGTCACGGGTGTTCTGGCGGCGCAGACCTGCTCGGGTCGCGGGTCGAGCCGCTGGACCACGTTCGCCTACGGCGCCGGGACCGGGAAGGAGCTCTGGTCGGGCCAGTATCACCATCGCGGTCGAACCAACTTCCCCGAGGACATCGCGACCAGCCCGGACGGATCGATCGTCTTCGTCGCCGGGGCGATCCAGGGAACGACTAACCGGGACTGGGCGGTGGTCGCCCACCGGGCGTCCACTTCGACTGTGGAACACGACCTTCGACGGGCCGGCGGGCCAGTACGACCTCGCCACCGACATCGCGGTGAGCCCGGACGGCACCCGGCTGTTCGTCACCGGCGACAGCAGGGGCCTGCACAGCGGAATCGACTGGCAGACGTTCGCGTACGACGCTCGAACCGGGGCCAGCGTGATCGTCACCGGAACGACCTACCACTCCAGCCTCCGGGAGCTGCACTACATCACCCCGATCGCGAACCTGGCCTCCATCCTGCCGCATGGATTTCTGTCGCACCCGTTGCCGCCGCCAGCCTTCAGGTGGCCCGCAGCGGAGGGCGACATGAACTCCGGAGAGAGCGAAGGACCGGTCCGAGGACCGGCCGTACGTGTCGAATCACGTAAGCTTCGTCGACGGTCGCCTGGCCGGCATCATGAGCCGCGACTCTGCGGTTAATTCGGGGGGAGCGTGGCGGGATGCACAGACGGTTCGGCGTGTTGGCGACTTTCGTGCTCGTGCTCTCGGTGTTCGCCGCTACGAGCCCGGCTGCCGCGAGCCGCGCGCAGGCGCCGCCGATCTCGCGGCTCGGCACCGCCCCGAACCAGTACAGCCTCGGCGATCCGCAGGTCCTGCACACGCGCGACGGCGTGACGCTCGTCGCCTGGAACGAGTACCTCCACTCGCCCAACCATGTCCGGGTGGCCCGCAAGGTGGGCACCAACGCGTTCCAGCGGGTGATCTTCCCGCAGGGCGGCCTGACCGAGATCAGCGCGCCGTTCCTCATCGAGGACACGGTCGGCGACCGCGTCATCCTGGCGGCCAACGGACAGACCGGGGCGGAGGGCAGCCTGGGCACCTACGTCTGGACGTCCGCGACAAACGGCCTGACCTGGACCGGCCCGCAGAGGGTGTGGGACAAGCTCGGCTCCGGCAACCTCTCGCCCGACGGGAGCGGTGGCTTCTACGCCGTCAGCGACGCGACCGGCGTCAGCGTGATCCATGTGCCGTCCGCCCTGACCGAGCAGCACTGGCCGGACGACGACATCGTGCTGAGCGACCGCATCGCCAGCCGCGGCGCAATCGACCTCGCCACGATCGGGCGGCACAACAAGCTGCTGTTCGCCTTCGCCGACAACCAGAACCAAGCCTGGGTCCACGTCACCGCTGTGGCGGGGAACGACAAGGACGTGCGCCTGATGCGGGGGCTCTTTGCCGACGGCAACCTCAAGATCGCGGCAGACCGGGTGGGCGGGGTCGCCGTGGCGATCCGTGAGATCCACACCGGCTCCGGCAACGTGAGCCGGCTGTTCGCCGTCGCATTCCAGATCGATGGCAGCACGCTCGTGCTGCGCAAGCTGCGGCCGATCAGCAGCCTGAGCGAGGACGTCGTCAATTTCGGCGTGACCACGCTCAAGACGCCGACGGGCGGATCGACCGGGCGATTCGGGATCGTCTGGCTCAACGACGCCGACCGGCTGCGGAGCAGGCAGTCGTCGCAACCCGGCGATCCGGTCTGGGACACGTCGCATACCGTCGTCACCTTCCCGGCACGGGGCTACACCTTCCCCACCGCTCCGGCGCTCGACGGGTCGTGGACTGCGATGCACGCCGACACCACGCAGGGCCTCCACGAGGTCGAGATCGCAGTCCCGCTCGGCTGAGCCGCGCCGGGGGACCGGTCACGTGAACGTGACCGGGGACTCCGAGCGCAGTGGGCTGGCGAGCAGGGTCAGGCGAATGCGGCCGCGGTGGCGAATGCGCCGCCGGCGAGCGGCTGTTCCATGGCCATCCGGGCCATCTCGTCGCGCAACTGGCCGGTGCGGATCGGGGCGGAGAGATCCGGCCACCGGGACAGGCCCGACGCGACCCCCTCGACGTCGTGCACCGAGACGTACACCGGGAGCTCGATCCCCCTGAGGGCCCACCTGCACGCCGGTGGCGCGGGCGGCCAAGGGGCCCAGGAGTCGGGGGACGCCCCGCTGCTTCCGCGCACCACGAACGAACGAGACTGGATGGTAGGTCGAGATCGATGCTCGAGATTCGCGATCTGTTCAAGCACTACGGGGACGTCGTGGCGCTCGACGGTGCCTCGTTCAGCGTCGCGCCGGGCCGGATCGTCGGATTCCTCGGTCCGAACGGGGCGGGCAAGACCACCACGATGCGGACGATCTTCGGCCTGGCGCGCCCCGACCGGGGCGAGGTGCGCTGGAGGGGGAGGCCGGTCGGCCCCGGGGAGCGAGCCCACTTCGGCTACATGCCGGAGGAACGTGGTCTGTACCCGAAGATGCAGGTCGGTGAGCAACTGAGCTACTTCGCCAAGCTCTCGGGGATGAACGGCGATGCGGCGAAGGAGGCAACCGCAGGATGGCTCGGCCGCCTGGGCCTTGGCGACAGATCCGGCGCGCGCCTCGAGGAGCTGTCCCACGGGAACCAGCAGCGGATCCAGCTGGCAACGGCGTTGGTGCACGATCCGGAACTCGCCGTCCTCGACGAGCCCTTCAGCGGGCTGGACCCGCTTGGGGTGGAGTCGAT
>DATLUW010000797.1:0-2958 GCA_035577825.1 Actinomycetota bacterium
TCGACGTCGGCTGGGGCGTTCGACGTGGGATGGGTGAAGAGGGTGGGGCAGAAGGGGAGAGACCGCCACGCCTTCACGGCCTTCTGCACGGTGTGGAAGGTCTCCCACCTCTGATAGAGGTCTGGGATCGACACCACGTGGATCCGCGACTCGGGCAGCCCTTTCGTCAGGGTGGTCATGGCCTGCGTGAACTCCTGCCGGAAGGCGGAGGTCTCGGTCATCGTGCCCGTACGACCGCCGCACGCATCGTTGGTGCCCATGGCGATCGTGACCAGCTCCGCGTGGTGCCGCACTGCGCTGCGTGCCTGATCGTCGAGATCCGCCATGGTCGAGCCACTCACCGCATCGTTGGCGTTGTGGTGCTCCACACGCGGGTCGAGTGCGAGCAGACGCAAGTAGATGGAGTCCACGACCGGGTTGGTGCCGGTGGACCACGAGTTCTCCGGACAGTCGACCCAGGGGTCCGGGCAGTCCGTGTTGAAGCCGAGCGTGACCGAACCGCCGAGGGCATCCATCGACGAGGGGTAGCGCGGGAGGCCATCGTCCGAAGCGTGGGTGCCCTCGTGCGCAGGTGGTGCTGCCGATCGATCCGTAGGTTCGCCAACGTGGGCATCGCAACCGGTCAAGCATGCCGTCAAGAGAAGGCTCCGAGAACGCTCGCCATCAGGGTCCTCGGAACCCTCGACATGACATTCGACATCGGCTTCCTCCGTTCCCGCTCACCGGCTGACATCTCACGGTGATCGGCACGGGTGAAATCAGCAATCCCAACAAGTTGGGGGACGCATATCCTGAGCGGGTGGCAACCGCGCAGCGGGGTCGGAGTCGGGAGCGGCTGGTTCGGATGTGCCGGTCGAGCCTGGACACCGACGCGTTGCAGCGCGAGGCCATCGAGGAGCTGAAGAGGACGGTCGGTTTCGACCGCTGGTGCTGGCCTGCGTGCGACCCGGAGACCCTGGTCCCCGGCATGGGCATCGGCGACCACGACTACGGCCCCGTCGTGCCCCGAGCCCTCGAGCTCGAGTTCGGAGGTCACGACTTCGCGACCAAGGACGGCATCGCCCGCCGAGCCCATCCGGTCGGCAGCCTGAACGTCGACACCAGCGGCGATCTCGCCCGTTCACCCCGCTGGGACGAAGTCCTGCGGCCCGTCGGCATCGGAGACGTCGCAGCGGTCGCCTGTCGTGACGCGTTCGGTTGCTGGGGCTGGATCGAGGCCTACCGAGACTCCTCGGACAGGCCATTCTCGGAGGATGCCCTCGAGCTCCTCGCTGAGGTCGGCCCGACCCTGGGTCACGCCCTGCGGCGTACGACGCAACGGCCTCGCAACCCGACCCCGGGCGCACCGTCACCGACGACCGGCATTTTGATCCTGGACGCTGAACTGCTGACGGTCACACAGAACGCAGAGGTTGACACTTGGATCAGCATGCTGCCCGCGGCGGCGCTGTTCGCCGGGTGGGGCATTCTGCCGCCGCCGATCTACCCGGTGGCCACGCTCGCCCGCGAGGGACAGGCTCGTCGAGCACACACACTGCTCCCTACCGACCACGGCGTCCAGGTAAGAATCGACGCAGCGGCATTGGACCACGGGCTCGGTCAGATCGCCGTCACGTTCCGCGCAGCGTCCCTGGGCGAGACGTTCGACCTGTTCTGCCGCGCTCGCGGGCTCACCCCACGGGAACGCAGGCTCGTGATGCTGCTCGTCGCCGGCCTGGACACGGCCGCGCTCACTCGGAAGATGGGCATCTCCCGGCACACCGTCCAAGACCACCTGAAGTCGGTGTTCGACAAGGTCGATGTGCACAGCCGACGGGAGCTCCTCGCACTGATCCACGGAGACCTGGCGAGCGAGTACGCCGACGATCCGCGCGACTGAAGGTCGAAAGGCCATGAGGAAAGCCTCCATGTGCTCCGGGTGAATGGTGGGCCACAGCTCTTGGCGTCCCATGCCAGCAGCAACGCGTCGGACTGCCTGATCGCCTCCAAGTTGGAATGAACGGTTCGGAAGGACCGGCTCTTGGCCCGGAGTTGCCTTGCGAAGAAGATCGACATCGCGTTGATTTCGCCAACGGGGACGGAAGCCAGATCCTCCAAGCTCCCCCCAATGTCGGCCCGAGTAATCCGCTGAGAAGGCGGTGTGGTCACGTACCTTCTCGCGTTTCCGCTGCTCGCGCGCCGGGAGGGATTCGAACCCCCGACCTTCTGATCCGTAGTCAGAGGGGAATGAGCGACGGACCGACCAGCGTTTTCGCAGGTCGCGGCCGAGCGACGGACGTCCAGTTAGGAGGTCGATCGCTGGCCCTCCGCGCCGCCGTCGTCGTTGCGGGCTCGTCCAACAACCCGACTGCCGTGACCACGCCAGGCGGCGGTTGCGGCGAGGGAGAAGAGGAACCCTAGGGACGGCCGAGGCGTTGTCCATTGGGATGGGCCCGGCTAGCCTTGAGACCTTGAGCACGGGGGGAGAATCACTCATGAGAGCCGGTCCCGCGCGCGCGGGGCACACGATGTGTGATCGTCGCCCCGAACCGAGGGCGTCCTTCCCCGCGACCGCGCCGTGACCTGCTCCGCGTGTGGCACCGAGAACCCCACGGGGCGGAGATTCTGTCTGGAGTGCGGTTCGCCGCTTGCGGTGGGCTGTCCCGCCTGCGGCGGGCCGAACCCCCCGAACGCCAAGTTCTGCGGCGACTGCGGCGGCCCGCTGGCCGGCGCCGGGGCGGGCCCGGGTGCGGTCGCCGAGGTGACGGCTCCTTCGACGCCGCCCGTCGCCGAGCGCCGGCTCGTCTCCGTGCTGTTCGCTGACTTGGTGGGGTTCACCACCCTCAGCGAGTCACGGGATGCCGAGGAGGTCCGGGATCTGTTGTCCCGGTACTTCGAGACCTGTCGCAAGCTCATCGAGCGGTACGGGGGAACCGTGGAGAAGTTCATCGGTGACGCCGTGATGGCCGTCTGGGGTGC
>DATLUW010000798.1:0-7130 GCA_035577825.1 Actinomycetota bacterium
AGCGCTACGGCGTGAAACCCGGCGACGTGCGGCGCACGGCGGCGGCGCTGGTGTCCGGCACCGAAGTGGGCGACATCTTCCGGGACGGCAAGGCCTACGACGTCAACGTCTGGAGCACACCCGAGAACCGCGGCAGCGTGAAGGCGATCCGTGACCTGATGATCGACACGAGAAACGGGCAGGTGCGCCTGGCGGATCTTGCCGAGGTGAAGGTCGTCTCGACGCCCAACGCCGTCGAGCGCTGGCAGATGAAGCGCAAGATCGACGTCAGGGCCAACGTCCGCGGCCGGGATCTCGGCTCGGTGGTCAAGGACGTCCGTCGCAAGCTGGCCGGGGTGACGTTCCCCCACGGCTACCATCCCGAGATGCTCGGAGAGTACGCGGAGCGGGAGGCCGCGCAGAAGAGGATGCGGTACATGATCATCGCCTCGATGATCGGCATCCTGCTCATCCTCCAGGCCGCGTTCATGAACTGGCGCCTGGCGATCGTGGGCTACATCGCGCTGCCCGCGGCGCTGGTGGGCGGCGTGTTGGCGGCATTCCTCGGCGACGGCATCATCTCGCTCGGGTCCATCGTCGGCTTCCTCACCGTGCTCGGGATCGTGGCCCGCAACGGCATCATGCTGATGTGCCACTACCAGCATCTCGAGCGTGTCGAGGGCGTGCCTTTCGGCCCGGAACTCGTGATCCGGGGAGCCCGCGAGCGCATCTCGCCGATCCTAATGACCGCATCCGCCACGGCGATGGCCCTCGTGCCCCTGCTGGTGGCGGGATCGATCCCCGGCCACGAGATCGAGCACCCGATGGCGGTGGTCATCATGGGCGGACTGATCACCTCGACGCTTCTCAACCTGTTCGTGGTCCCGAGCCTCTACCTCCGATTCGGGGCGACGCGAAAGCCGGCCCCCGCGATGGCGCAGTAGAGGAGGGCCAGCGGATCGTCGCGACTTCGCAATGTCGAGATGCGGCCGGAGCTCAGGAGAACGCCGGACGCTCAGTCAAGATTCCCGGAAGGACGGACAACCACGATATCGACCCTCCCGTAGGGCCCCGGCATCCTAATCCCCAGTTCGTGTTCCCTCCCATTTCAAGGAGGATGCCGATGAACCGCACACCGGCGGGACTGTCCGCCGCACTGTTCGCCGCACTGTTCGCGACCACGTTGATCACAGCAGCACTGTTCGCGGGCTGTACCTCACACGATCCGCCGACTCGCGCCGCGGCACTTCCCCCCTCTACGGTCGTCCTCACCTGCGGTGACATCACCGTTCTGACGCCGCCGAGTTGACGGAAGAGTTCGTGACGATGCCGTAGGTGTGGAGTGGCCGCCATCGGGCGGCGATCCCCCGGCGCGCGCCCCCAGGGGCTGCTGCCGCCGCCGCCAGCTCCACACCGACACCGCGGGCACAGTTCGTTCACGGCACGCGGATCACCCGCGACAGGGCGACGCGACCGCCGGCCCGGGCGCGCACGAGGTACACACCGGGCGGCACGGTGCGGCCGCCGCGGTCGAACGCTCCCCAGTTCAGGGTGTGCGTGCCCGCCGGCATCCAGGCATCGAGCAGGTCGGCGACCCGTCGGCCGTCGGCGCCGAAGACCTGGATGCTCACGATGTCGTCGCGAACGAGATCGAGCGTGAACGCCGTCTGTCCACGGGAGGGATTGCCGAGCGGAGCGATCCGGAATGCCCGGGGCAGCGGCTCCGAATCCTCCCGCAAGGCGGTCCCGCCGCGCTGGACGTTGATGTTCACGGACGCGACGTTCAGGCTCTTCTTGCCACACGAACGATCCTGCACGGTGAGCGTCGCGAAGTACCCGCTCGATCCGCTCGCGGCCTTGTACTTGTGCGAGATCGTCGGCGTGCCCTGCGTCACGGGATCCGTGCCATCGCCGAAGTCGAATGTGTAGGCGGCGACCGCGTCACCCGCGTCGCGGTCGGTCGAGGTCGAGCCGTCGAACCTCACGGTGAGCGGCGCCTTGCCCTGCGTCGGCGTTGCCGAGAGACCGGCCGTGGGCGGCTGGTCCGCGGCACAGCGGCAGGCCGCGTTGCCGGCCAGCGTGTAGCTCCCGTTCACCGTGATGTCCGAGGCATTGTTCTGCGATTTCTGTCCGGCATCGGGGCGGGCGAGGTACGTCCTCACGTTCAAGTCCGCGAGGCTGTTACCGGCGCCCGTCGGCGTGCCGTCCAGCTTGTTGTCGGCGAGCCGGATCGTCATCACGCCCGAGGCCAGGTCGAAGCTCCCGAAGTCGGCGCTGCCGAGCGGGGTCGGCGTGTTGGCGTTGGGCGGTGGCACGCTGCCGTCGAGGGGCAGCGGCGGCCCGAAGTCGCCGTAGACGAAGCTCGCGGCGCCCGCCGCGTCGGTCTTCATCCCCACGAACCGGCGATCGCTGCCGTCGGCCGCCAGCGACTTACGGTTCCAGAGGATGTACCACTGGCTGCTCGGCGGGAGCGCGCCGGCGGATGGCATCATCTGCAGCGTGAACGTGACCTGGTTCACGTTCGGCCCCGCGTACGGCTCCGCGAGCGACAGCGCGCGGATGTTGACGCTGGGATCGGGAGGCAGGTTCTGTCCCGAATCGTTGTCCGACCCATCCGGGTTCAAGTCGCTGACGGCCAGGACGCCGGGCGCGGCGCACGGGCTCGCGACCGGAGTGCTCTCGGGCTGGAAGTCCTGACAGTACGGACCTTCGCCGAGCGCGTTCACCGCCGTCACGCGATAGGAGTTGGCGATCGTCGGATTGACCGTGTCCGTGTACGTGGTTCCGCTCACGGTCGCGATCCGCGTGAACGTGCCCGTGGTGCCGGCGCGGCGATAGACGTTGTAGCTGGTGATCGCGGCGGCGCCGTTGTCGGGCGCCTGCCACGACAACTGCACGGTGGCGTTGTCGATGCGGCCGCCGACCGCCGGCGCCTCCGCGAGCCGCGGCTCGATCGGGTCGAACGCGGCGAACATGCGCTTGCCGCCGCTCTGCCGCGTGATCGTCGCTTTCGCCGTGTTGGAGTTGGGCAGCGCGCCCACGCAACCGCCGACGCAGCCGTCGTCCCACCCGACCAGGACGCGACCCTCCTTGTCGATGGTGGCGCCGAAGAAGTCGAGCATGTTCCGGCAGTCGCCGCCGCCGCAGATCGGGCCGCGCTGGATGGGGTCTCCCGGCGTGACGTTCTGCGTCGCCCAGGTCTTGCCGCCGTCGAACGTGGTGGCGATGTAGAGGTACCAGACGCCGGTGAACAGGCTCGGGTCGTCATTCGACCCGCCGGTGTGGTCCTCGCCCGGGCCGTCGGCGGTCTCGGTGCCGTAGAAGGCGAGCGCCGCGCGATCGGGGTCGCCCGCGACCATCGCCGGGAACACCATGTTGTGGATGCCGACCGGCGTGTCCACGAACACGTTCGCCGACGGCATGCCCACGTCCACCGACGGCGCCCAGTGCAAGCCCCTGTCGTGCGACACCGCCACACGCGCGTGCCCGTCGATCCCCTGGTAGCCGAGATACACGGTGCCGTCGGCGGCGATGCCCACCGACGGATCCCACTCGCCCGGCGAGGCGCCGTCCGGAACCGGCCGGATGGCCCATGTCAGGCCGTTGTTCTCGGACACCACCACCGACGCGTTGCCGCCGTTCAGGAGCGGCACGGTGCCGACCGCGCACTGCTTGTCGGGCACGTAGACGGTGCCGTCCGGGGCGACTTTCACGTGCCCGTGGAGCCCGTCGCAGTCGGAGATCGCGAACATCGGCACCCCGGGCGCGAACGTGACGCCGCCGTCGAGGCTGATCGAGCACGTCGCGTCGGCGATGCACTGTGATGCGTAATAGATGGCATTGGGGTAGAGCCCGGTGCCGCTGAGCCCTGCGTGGAACGGACCGCCCCCGAACGTCTGGTGGTCGATGCACGACGGGATGCCGCTGCCCTCGCTGGGCAGGAACGAATCGCCGTCGTTGTCGGTGAAATCGGTGGTGCTGCCGAGCGGCGTCAGTCCCTCGAGCTGAGACACGAACGTGCGCCCCGTCGTGGGGTCGGTATAGAGGATCGGATCGCCGAACACGCGCGGCGTGTTCGCGGTGAGGAGCGGCTTCTGTTCCCACGTGGCCAGCGCCGGCGACTGGCAGTCGTTGAACGTGATCTTGAGCAGGTAGGGCAGGAAACCGCCGAAGTACGTCGTGCTCCCGCCGTTCGGGATCGACCTCATGCTGTTGCTGAAGACCTGCTCGCGCGTCCAGTTGCTGCCGATCGACGGCTCCCCGGCGTCGTCACCGGTCCCTTGCGGCGAGACGTAGTTGAAGAACCGGGGCGTGCCCGCCGGAGCCGGCGGGGGAGGCGGAGGCGTGCGGGGTGCGGCCGCGCGCGTTTCCGTGCTCGCGAGCATGGCCAGCGCCAGGCAGAACGCGATCGGGACGAGATTCGATGCGAGCGAGTTCCCGGGACCGGGACGACTGAGCGAGCCGCGCAACATGTGTTGCCTCCCCTCCGGCAAGTGCCCGAAACGGGGGGGCTCGCGGGCCCTGGCCACCCCCTGTTTATGCCTTACAGGAGAGTGGTCCTACTGACTTGAGTGGGACTTGAGTGGGGATGGGGGGGTGGCCTCGAGCCGGGTCGTGCGGATCCAGTGGGGGGACTTGACCGAGTCGACCGCGGCCTGCTGCACTCTCGAGTCGTGGTCGAACGCGAGAGTTGGGGCGACTTCACCCAAGGAGAGGCCGTGACGTTCAAGTCGAGAGGAGTCCGCGCGCTCGTGCATCTGCAGATGCTGGAGATGAACGAGCTGTTCCTGGTGTGGAAGAAGGCGAAGCGCGCCGCCGTGAAGCTGCCGAAGACGGATGACCCGGCGTACCAGAGCCTCGACCTGCTGATGCGCCATCCGCTCCGGTCGTGCCGGGGCTACCTCACGTGGCTCTGCGAGGTCCTGAAACGCCCGGACCCAGGAGTGCCCGATCCGCCGGAGGCCGAGAAGGTGGCCGCGCAGGGCGCCGCCTACCTCGAGGTGCTCGCGAAGGCGTGGGAGAAGCACATGGCTTGGATGCCGGCCGACGTGCTCGACTCATTCGATGTGTACAAGTCGCGCTGGGGCGCCCTCATGACCGTGGAGGCCATGTTCGAACACGCCCTCGTACACCCGATGCGGCACCGGTTCCAGCTCGAGGAGCTGATCGCCAAGAAGCGCAAGCCGGCGGGCAAGGCGCGCGGGCGACGCTGAGGTAACAAGCGCTCCGCCCGGCCGTAACCTCAGTGACGCACCAGGAATCGCCCGCGGAACGTACCGTCCGGCGTCCGCACTCTGTAGAAGTAGAGTCCGGGTCCGCCGGGCGAGCTCAGCGGGATCTGGAACACCCCGGCCCTCGCCTGCGCGTCGTCCATGGGCGTTGCGATCACGCGACCACTCAGGTCGAAGATGTCCACGCGTACGGCGCCATCCCTCGAGATCCCGAAGCGCAGTTGCCCGGAGTCGCGGATCGGGTTGGGCAGCACCCGAGGCGCCAGCAGTGCGCCGCCGTCCGCGACGCCGGCGGTGGCCTTCGTCACCAGGACGAACGTCGAGGACGAGCCCGTGCTCGCGTTGCGTGCGGTGAAGGTGACCGTCAGCGTATCGGCGTGCACGGCGCCCGGGGTCCAGGTGAAGGTGCCGGACTTCTTGTTGGGTGCGGGCGTGAACGTGGCCCCGGCGGGAAGCCCGGTCGCGGTCAGCTGGCTGATGGCCTCGCCGTCAGGATCCGCGGCGGTGACCTTCACCGAATGCTGCTGGCCTTCGACGAAACCGGCCGTGTCCGGTGCCGTCACCACGGGCGCTCGGTCGGTGTTGGAGATGGTGATCAGGGTGAGGGCGGAGCCCGAGAGCGCGTTCGAAGCGGTGAAGGTCACCGAGTAGCTGCCCGACTGGGTGAAGCTGGGCGTCCAGGTGAACGCGCCGGACTTGTTCCCGCCACCCGGCGTGAACGTCGCGCCCGCGGGAAGGTTCGTGGCGGTGAAGGACGTGATGGTGTCGCCATCCGGATCGGTGGCGGAGACGTTGATCGTGATCTGGCCGTTCTCGGCCCCGGATGCCGTTGCCGCCGCGGTCACCACCGGCGCGTGATCCACGTTCGAGACGGTCACCTGCGTCGTCGCCGCGCCGGAGAGGGCATTCGACGCGGTGAACGTGATGCTGTAGGTGCCCGACTGCGCGAAGCTCGGCGTCCAACTGAGGATGCCGGTGGTGTTCCCCGCCCCGGGCGTGAACGTCGCCCCCGCGGGCAGGCCCACGGCGGTCAGGGTCGTGATGGGATCGAGATCGGGATCGGCCACCGTGACGCTGACCACGAGCTGCGCGTTCTCGGCAGCCGTCACCGCCCCTGGCGCCGTCACCACGGGGACGCGATCGAGGTTGGTGATGTTCACCTGGGTGATGGCCGTGTCCGCGAGCGCGTTCGCCGCCATGAACGTGATGCTGTAGCTCCCAGCCTGCGTGAAGTCCGGCGTCCAACTCACCGTGCCGCCGGTATTTCCGGGACTGGGAGTGAACGTCGCCCCGGTCGGGAGTCCGGAAGCGACGAGCGAGGTGATGGCATCGCCATCGGGGTCGGAAGCCGTGATGTTGACGGTGAGTGCCGAGTTCTCGGGCCCCGTCTTGGTCACCGGCGCGGTCAAGACCGGAGCGCGGTCGGTGTTGGCGACCGTGATGACCGTGGTGTCCCTACCCGAGAGCGAGTTGGATGCGGTGAAGATCACGGTGTAGGTGCCCGCCTGGGTGTAGCCGGGGGTCCAGGTCAACGTGCCCGAGGTGTTCGAGCCGTTCTTCGAGAACGATGCACCGGACGGGACGCCGGAGGCGGTGAGTGAGTTGATGTTCGAGCCATCGGGATCGCTCGCGGTGACGCTGACCGAGAGCGGCTTGCCCTCGGCGACCGTTGCGGTCGCGGGCGCGACCACCACCGGCGGTGCATTCGTGTTCGTGACCGTGACGACCGTGGTATCCCGGCCCGTCAGCGAGTTGGAGGCGATGAAGGTGATGCTGTAGGTCCCGGACTGCGTATAGCCCGGCGTCCAGGTCAACGTGCCGGTCGCGTTACCCGGTCCCGGAGTGAACGTCGCGCCGGCCGGGAGAGCCGAGGTGGTGAGCGAGGTGATGGGATCCCCGTCGGGATCGGCGGCGGTGACG
>DATLUW010000799.1:0-6502 GCA_035577825.1 Actinomycetota bacterium
ACCACGTGCGCGGCGCTCGCCAGCGCCGCGTCCGCGTCGCCCCGCTTCACGTCCGACTGCGAGAGCAGGTTGCCCTCCGGCCCCACCTGGGGCGCGCCGGGCTCCAGCGCCGCGAACGGGTCGGTGACCGGTTCGAGGACCTCGTAGTCGATCTCGACCAGCGCGGCGGCCTCGCGGGCGGCATGGCGCGACTCCGCGGCGACGGCCGCCAGGAAGTCGCCCACGTACGAGGTGATCTCCCCCTCGGCCACGAACTGCCGCCAGTCGCGCTGGATCGTCCCCTGCATGCGCTCGCCGGGCACGTCCTTCCAGGTGGTCACGGCCACGACGCCGGGGTAGGCCTCGGCCTTCGAAGTGTCGATCCGCAGGACCTTCGCGCGCGGGTGGTCGCTGAACCGCAGCGCGCCGTGGAGCATCCCGGGCACGACCATGTCGTTCACGTAGGGCTTGTCGCCGAGCGCCAGGTCGTCGCCCTGGTACCGCGCAGTCCGCGACCCGACCCGGCCGCTGCGGTCGATCTCCGGCATCGGCTCGCCCCGCTTGGCAGCCGCGGCGTGCTCGATGGCGTCGACGATCTTGATGTAGCCGGTGCACCGGCAGAGGTTCCCCGCGAGGCCGCGGGCGATCTCGTCGCGGGTCGGCGAGGGGTTCTTCCCCAGCATGGCCTCGGCCTTCATGAGGATCCCCGGCGAGCAGAACCCGCACTGGGAGGCGCCGGCCACCACGAACGCGTCCGCCCACGTCCTCCGCTGCTCCGGCGTGAGCCCCTCCTGCGTCGTGATCGTCTTGCCCTCGGCCCGCGACGCGGGCTGGGCACAGGAGACGACGGCCTTGCCCTCGACCATCACCGTGCAGGCGCCGCAGGACCCCTCCGGCGCGCACCCGTCCTTCATCGAGCGAAGCCCGCACCCCTCGCGCAGCAGCTCGAGGAGGCTCGCACCATCGCGGGGGACTGCGGTCGTGGGGCGGCCGTTCAGCACGAACTCCACCGGTGGCTCCTTCCCGGGTCGATGACGGCTACATTAGGGCAGACCTGCCACTGGCGAAAAGGGGTCGGTCGGTCCGCTGGCGACGGGTCTCCCGGCCTGTTGTCACGGCGGGGGCACCGTTCCACCATGGCACGGACATTCGAACACGGGGGGAGTGAGGGCACCCATGCGACGCCTCGGCCTGGAACGTGAGCTCGTCGATCGCGATGTGTACGAACGCACGGTGGGACGGTTCCGGGAGGCGGGCATCCTGTTGCCCACGTTCGGGCAGCTGGCCGACCCGTCGACCATCCCGGATTCGATCCGGGCGGACCTCGGGGCCGTCGGGCCCGACGACGCGCATCCGCTGAACCTGTTCCGCGTGCACTGGTTCAACGGGCCCGACCGGACCTCGGTCGCCGACCTTCCCGACCACGTCGTGCTCCCGTCCGAGCTCACCGGCGTCGATGCCCGGATCGTGGTGGCGTTCGGGGACCGGTTCCCGATGATCCGGGCGCACAAGGTGCTCGCGGCGTACGGCTGCCTGGCGCCGCGCATCGTGACCGGGCAGTTCGACCCGACGTCGCAGCGCGCCATCTGGCCGTCCACCGGCAACTACTGCCGGGGCGGAGTGGCCATCTCCCGGCTGATGCAGTCGCACGGGGTCGCCGTGCTGCCCGAGGGGATGTCGAAGGAACGGTTCGACTGGCTGGAGGACTGGGTGCTCGACCCGGCGACCGACATCATCCGGACGCCCGGCGTCGAGAGCAACGTCAAGGAGATCTACGACAAGTGCAACGAGCTGTCGGCGGACCCGGAGAACGTGATCTTCAACCAGTTCTCCGAGTTCGGGAACCACCTCGTGCACTACCTGGTGACCGGGAAGGCCCTGGAGCGGCTGTTCGAGTCGATGGCCGCGGATGAGCCGTCGCTGCGGCTGCAGGCGTTCGTCAGCGCGACCGGCTCCGCGGGGACGATCGGCGCCGGCGACTACCTCAAGGAGCACCACGGCTCGAAGATCGTCGCCGTCGAGGCGACGGAGTGCCCGACGATGCTCGCGAACGGGTTCGGCGAGCACAACATCCAGGGCATCGGCGACAAGCACATCCCGCTGATCCACAACGTGATGAACACCGACGCGGTGGCCGGGATCTCCGACCGGGCCACCGACCACGTCGACCTCCTGATGAACACCCCGGCCGGGCGGGAGTTCCTGTCGGGGCGCAAGGGCGTCGGCAAGGACGTCATCGACGCGTTCACCTCGTTCGGGCTGTCGTCGATCTGCAACGTGCTCGCCGCGATCAAGACCGCGAAGTACTACCGGATGGGGCCGGACGACGTGATCGTGACGGTCGCCACGGACGGCTCCCGGATGTACGGCAGCGAACGCGAGAAGACGACCGCGCGCGACTTCGACGGGGAGTTCGACTCGGTGGATGCCGGGGAGGTGTTCGGGCAGCACCTCGCGGGGCTCGGGACGGACGACTACCTCGAGACGTCGCTCCGCGACCGCGAGCGGATCTTCAACCTCGGGTACTTCACCTGGGTGGAGCAGCAGGGCGTGGAGATCGACGAGTTCACCGACCGGCGCGACCTCGGGTGGTGGCGTTCGCTGCAGGACGTCATCCCGGTGTGGGACGCGATGATCGAGGAGTTCAACGCGAAGACCGGGGTGCGCGCGTGACGGGGAGCTCCGCGGAGGGAACACCGAGCCGGATGGTCTGCTCGGGGTGCGGCGCCGCCGTCGGGTACGGCGAGCCGTACCCCTTCCGGTGCCCGAACGCCGACGCGCAGCCGTCGGTCGACCACGTGCTGGTCCGGGAGCTCGACCTCGCATCGGTGGCGTTCCCCGACGCGGCGGACGACGCCGTGCCGGCGTCGTTCGTCCGGTACCGCGGGCTGTTCCGGTCGCATCACCTCGCGCTGCAGGGCGGCCTCGACGACGACGCCTACGTCCGGCTCGTCGAGGAGCTCGACGACGCGGTCGCCGGTGTGGACGGGTACGGGTTCCGGGTGACGCCGTTCGTGCGCGAGGACGAGCTGTCGGATCGGCTGGGGTTCTCCCCGAACGGCGGCGTGTGGGTGAAGAACGAGACCGGCAACGTCAGCGGCTCGCACAAGGCGCGGCATCTCATGGGCCTCGCGATCCACCTGGCGGTGGCCGAGCGAATCGGACTCGTCGATGCGTCAGACCGCGACGCGCGTCCGCTCGCGATCGCCTCGTGCGGAAACGCCGCGCTCGCCGCGGCCGTCGTGGCCCGGGCGGCCGAGCGGCGATTGCAGGTGTTCATCCCGACCGACGCCGACCCGGTGGTCGTTGCCCGGCTGAAGGAGCTCGAGGCCGACCTGGTCGTCGCGCCCCGCGAGCCCGGCCTGCCGGGCGACCCGACCTACCACGCCCTCAAGCGGGCGCTCGCCGACGGCGCGCTGCCGTTCACCTGCCAGGGGAACGAGAACGGCCTGGCCATCGAGGGCGGGGTCACGCTGGGATACGAGATGGCGTCGCAGCTGCGGAGCAGCGGAGACGCCGTCGACCGCGTGGTCGTCCAGGTGGGCGGTGGCGCCCTCGCCACCGCCGTCGCGCAGGGACTCCGCGAGGCGCACGAGCTCGGCGCGCTGGCCGGCGTGCCGGCCTTGCACACGGTGCAGACGCGGGGGGCGTTCCCGCTGCCGCGGGCGTTCGAGCTCGTCACCGCGTGGCGCGACCGCGAGGGCGCGACGGTCGACGAGACGATCGCCTACGCGCGGGCGCACCGGAACGAGTTCATGTGGCCGTGGGAGGAGGCCCCGCACAGCGTGGCGCACGGCATCCTCGACGACGAGACCTATGACTGGGTGGCCGTGGTCCGGGCGATGCTGGAGACCGGCGGGTCCTCGGTGGTCGTCGACGAGGACACGCTCCGCGAAGCATGCGACCTCGGGTTCGAGACGACGGGGATTCCCGCCGACCACACCGGCACCTCCGGGCTGGCCGGGCTGGTCGCGCTGCGGCGCGCCGGGTCGGTGGGCGACGACGAGCGGGTCGCGGTGCTCTGCACCGGGATCCGCAGGGAGTGACGCGGCGGGGCCCGATCGAGGCGGGAACCCCGGGGAATCCTGAAGGACGGACCGAACCAGCAACGAAGAGGGAGGCATGAACAGATGAGGAGCTTCGCGGGCAGGGACATCCTGTCGCTCAAGGAGTTCGAACGGAACGAATTCTTCCGCGTGTTCGACGTGTGCGACGAGCTCAGGCCGCACGCCGCCAACCGCAAGAACACCGACCTGCTCAAGGACAAGACGCTGCTGACGGCGTTCTACCAGCCCTCCACCCGGACGCGGCTCGCCACGGAGGCGGCCATGCACCGCCTGGGCGGACACGTGCTCGGGTTCGCCGACGCGAAGAACACCCGCGCCGGCGACTTCTACATGGAGTCGATCAAGGACACCGTGCACATGCTCGAGTACTACGGCGACGTCATCGCCATGCGGCACTACCAGCAGGGCGCGCCGCAGGAGGCCGCCCAGTGGGCGACCGTTCCGGTGATCAACTGCGGCGACGGATGGGGCGAACACCCGACGCAGGTGCTCACGGACCTGTACACGACGTACAAGGAGCTCGGCACGCTCGACGGGCTGAAGTTCCTGCTGGTGGGCGACATGCGGATGCGGACGATGCACTCGATCCTGTACGCGCTCTCGCAGTTCGACTCGGAGGCGTACGTCGTGTGCCCGCCGGAGATGTCGCTGCTGGACGAGTTCAAGAAGGAGATCGACGAGTACAACGTCCGCTACACCGAGGTGGAGTCCGTGCAGGACTGCATCGCCGACTCGGACGTCATCTACATGGAGCCCGTCGTGCAGGCCGACTACACGAAGGGCCGCGACGAGCGGGCCGCCGAGCTCCCGACCACGCCGGCCGAGTACAAGGTCACGCGCGAGCTGCTGCGCGACAAGGGCAAGTCGAGCTCGATCGTGCTGCACTCGCTGCCGCGGATGGACGAGCTGCCGCCGGACGTCGACTCCACCCGCCACGCGCGGTACTGGACGGAGGCGTTCAACGGCGTCGTGATGCGCATGGCGCTGCTGGCGCTCGTGCTCGGAGCCGTCGAGTAGCCTGCAGCCAGGGTGAGCCGCCAGGACGCGGCGCTGCTTTGCTTGCACGCGTGGCGCCGCGCCCGGCGGTTGCGTTCGGGAGGAGGTTCGAAATGGCGGGCAAGACCGCGGTCGTGGCGATTGGCGGCAACTCGCTGATCAAGGACAAGGAGCACCAGACCGTTCGCGACCAGTACATCGCCGCCGGCGAGACGTGCTGGCACATCGCGTCGATGATCCAGAACGGCTGGAACGTCGCGATCGGCCACGGGAACGGACCACAGGTGGGGTTCATCCTGCGCCGTTCCGAGCTCGCGGCGCACGAGCTGCATGAGGTCCCGCTCGACGTGTGCGGCGCGGACAGCCAGGGCGCGATCGGCTACGCGCTGCAGCAGAACCTGTACAACGACTTCGCGCGGCTCGGCCTCGACAAGCACGCGGTCACGGTGGTCACGCAGGTCGAGGTGCCGGCCGACGACCCGGGGTTCGAGAAGCCCTCGAAGCCGATCGGCTCCTACATGGACGAACCGAAGGCCACGGAGCGGCGCGAGAAGGACGGGTGGGCGGTCATGGAGGACGCCGGGCGCGGGTGGCGCCGCGTCGTGGCCTCCCCCGAGCCGATCCGGATCGTCGAGGAGGACGCCGTGAAGGATCTGGTGAACGCCGGTTTCGTGGTGATCACGGTCGGGGGGGGCGGCATCCCGGTGGTCCGGAACGCGGACGGCGACCTTGTCGGCGTCGCGGCGGTGATCGACAAGGACCTCGCGTCGTCCCTGCTCGCCCGGGTGCTCGGCGCGGAGCTCTTCATGATCTCGACCGCCGTGGAGAAGGTCGCGCTGCGGTTCGGCCAACCGGATCAGGAGTGGATCGACTCGATGACCGTGTCGCAGGCGAAGGGGTACCTCGCCGAGGGCGTGCACTTCGCCAAGGGTTCGATGGCCCCGAAGATCGATGCCGCGGTGCGCTACGTCGAGGCGACCGGCGGCACGGCGGTCATCACCGACCCGGCGAACGTCGAGCGCGCCCTGGCCAGGGAGACCGGCACCAGGATCGTTCCGGACTGATCGCCGCGGCCGAGCGCATCGTGAGCTCGGGCGTCGAAGAGGGCGGCGAGACCGGCCGGGAATTCGGGACGAACGCCCGCGATGTCGCCGAGCTTCGTCGCCGGTGCGGGTTCAGGTGCCGGCGGTGCCAGAGACCGCGGAACCTCCCGCGGGAGCTCCGACCAGGTCGAGATACGAGGCCAGTCGCATCCCTTGGCGCCGGACGGCGTCGCGGGCCAACGGGTGGCACACGGCCGCCACCTCGAAGGCTCGTTCCCGCTTGTACATGGTCGGGATGTCGGGGTCGGTTCCGTCGCCGGGATGGCAGGCGATCTCGGTGACGCCGGGACCGCACGCCTCGATGAGGCGGACTAGTGCATCGACGGTGATCCACTCGGGCATGAACCGCCCGACTCC
>DATLUW010000800.1:0-3040 GCA_035577825.1 Actinomycetota bacterium
CAGCGTGATTCCCCGGGTGTCGACCAGGATCCGGCCGAGCCGCGACTTGGCGACCTTGACGGTGGTTCCGCGGGCCGTGGTGCCGTGCGCGGACGCGTACGTTGCTGCGACCGACGTGAACGCCGTCGCTGCGATCACTCCGACTGCGAGTTTGACCCAGTGCTTCATGGATTCCTCCTAGTTGGGGACGAGCGTTCCGAAGAGCCCGTCTGCTTCGTGGTTGAGGCCGGCGGTGAAGAACAGGGTGTTCGGCCCCGCACCTGGCGTCGCCGGCGCGAAGCGCAGCCCCCAGAGCCCGTCGATCACGACGGGGCCCCCGTTTGGCCCGCTGAGCGTGCCCTGGAGCTCGCCGCTCGACGGGTCGTAGGCGTGGATCCGGCCGTTGCCGAAGTTGCCGACCAGGATGTCGCCGCCGAAGGCGCCGAAAGTCGGCGGGGCCAGCGTCACGGCCCAGGGCGAATCGAGCTTGCCCCTGCTGACGAGCCGCTGGAGGAGGTCGCCGTTCGGAGCGAAGACATCGACGAACCCGTTACCGGGATGCGCAGCGTCGTCGTCTTTGCCCGGCCCTTGCTTGGCGAAGGTGACGTAGAGCTTGCCGCCGATGTTGTGGATGCCGAAGGGTGCAAACCCGGCCGGAACGGTCGGATCCGTGAAGCTGTTGACCAGGTTGAAGTGGCTGTCGAAGACGTCGACCGTCCCGAACCGAAAGCTGGTCGCGTAGAGGAACTTGCCGCTAGGCGTGTTCACCAGCGCCAGCCCCTTGTAGTTCGCGCCGACATCGCCGGCGCTGTCCGTCGCCGTCGACCGGTCGACGGCGACGACCGCGTGTGCTCGGTCGACGTTCGGGTTCCAGCCCGCGATGGTTCCGTCTTCGGTCGCGAACAGGAAGAACGCCGGGCCGGACTTGCCGTGCTCCGAGAGCACGAAGTCGGACGAGGCCGGGTCGAAGGTGTTGAACGCCTGGCCGGTGGGCGCGCCCACGGCCCCGTCTCCGGCCGACGGCGGAGCCGGGATCGTGACCGAGAGCGGCTGGGGGTTGCCGGCGCCGTCGTAGAGCGTCGTCACCCCGGCGTGGTTGTCCGAGACCCAGATCGGGCTGCCCGGGCCGACCGACGTGCCCCAGGGGTTCTTCAGGTTCGGGTCCGTGTGCGCGGCCAGACCGGGGATGTCCGAGACGAGGTTCGTCTGGACGTAGGAGCGTCCGGCGATCCCGCGGCCGTCGGCCGACCTCGCGATCCCCGAGAAGGCGATCGACGAGGCCAGCGCGACCAGTGCCGCGAGCGCGAAGACGAGGCGTCGTAGGTTCATGAGTTTCTTCCTTTCTCTTTGCTTGGCAGTAGCGCGTTGTGGAGGACGAAGCCGGCGACCTCATGACCGAGCGCGAGGCCGGCCAAGTGGTCGAGACGCGTATGGACGCCGGCGAAGATGCGGCTGAGCCCCGCCTCCTGGGCCGCGTCGCTGAAGCTCGTGAACGAGCGGGTCACGCCCGGCAGTGCCGGTGAGGCGACCGAGAACGAGTCGTTGTTGCCGTAGAACCTGGCGAGCACGTCGGCGCCGGCGGCGCTGATCGTGCTGTGTGCGCCCGGATACGACGGATCGGCGGGGGTCGTCCCAGCAAGTGGGAGCCAGTTCGGATCGGCGACCGTGTTCGGGTTGCCGTCGGTGCCGGCGAGCCGGATCGCGGTCACGGGTCGCCAGAGCCGGTACGCGTACTTGGCGTCGTAGAAGGCGATCGCCGAATCGGCGAAGCTGAGGTTGAGCGCTGCGAACAGCCGCGCCGTCGTCGGCAGGTCGCTGTGGTGCTCGAGCGCGGCCGACTGGGCAATCTGGTTCCAGAAGTTCTGGATCGGCGGGTTCCAGAACCGGCCGATCTCCGTCTGCTCGGCCGTCCGGGTCGTGCTGGTCGCCGAGCCGAGGCTCTGGACCTCGTTGATCGCCGAGGCGTACGCATTGCTCGTCAGCGCGGGCGGTGGTGCCGGGCGGAACTGGTCGCCGCGCTGGAGCACGAACGGCGTGACCTGTCCCCAGGTGGTGAAGACCGGCGCCGGGAAGTTCGGCGGCGTGGACCGGTAGTCGCCGGGGTTCGTGCCGGCGACAAACGGTGGTGCTGGCACGTTCGAGCCGTCGTTCGCGCGGATCGCGAGCAGTTCGTTCGCGACCTGCTCGCCGAGACGGATTCCTTTGTCCTTGGCCGGGCCGTCCGGCACCTGCGCCAGCTCGGCCGCGTAGTCCTGGTCGAGGATGCCCTGCTGCTGTGGATAGAGCCCGACGAGAGCCGTGTGCGCGGCCGCGTCGGCGGCGGCGGTCTCGGACGCCGAGCGCGGCGCACGCACGGAGATCAGGTACGGCTCGTGTGTGCGGTCGATCGCGTCGACCGCGTCGTAGATCGCCGCGTGGAGGATGGCGAAGTTGCGGGTCGGCTGGATGTTCGCGGGCTGGGCACCCGATGTGTTCACGATCGAAAGCAGAACCTGGTTCCAATCGATCACCGGCTGGCCCGACTGCTCCTGCCGGGTCTGGCTGCGGACGCTCGAGGTTCGGGCGTAGGCGCTGGTCGCCAGGACTGCGGCTGCGCCGAGAGCGCCTACTGCGAGTCCGAGCGCGAACAGCCGAATCGAAAACCGTTTCATTGCAGTGCTCCTTGTTGGTCGGTGTGCGTTGTCGTGAGGGGTTGGCGGGGTCGCGATGTCTGCGCGACCC
Source organism: Actinomycetota bacterium (assembly GCA_035577825.1). GTDB lineage: Bacteria > Actinomycetota > UBA4738 > UBA4738 > JACQTL01 > DATBHM01. The sequence continues at coordinate 2,701 of DATLUW010000800.1, forward strand.
AGCTGCAAAGCAAGGCCAGGGGCAGCTCGATCCCGAGTGCCTCGGTCATCGCGAGGGCGATGGCGCCGGCGCCTCGGGCGGTGACGACGTCGAACCAGGCGTCGGCGATGAGCAGGGTCCCTGCCGCGACCGCAGCGCGGTCGAGCCAGGATGCTCCCCGGAGGGCTGCGTACGCGGTCAGGCCGAGGGCCAGCGCGAGGCCTGCATCGAAGCCGGCCCAAGCGATGCCCCAGTGCCGCGCGCTGTAGTGACAGGGCAGAGAGACGACGAGCAACCCGATCCAGGGCACGAGCACGAGCGCCGCCGAGGCGAAGAGCAGCGGAAGCGATGGTCGCCGAAG
>DATLUW010000801.1:0-5572 GCA_035577825.1 Actinomycetota bacterium
ACCCGGCGATCGACCGCCGCTCCGGGAGGAAGTTCGACACCTCGAACGGCGGCAGGAGGCCGCGGCGGACCGAGAGCGTGATGGCCGAGGGGTCGCGGCCCGCCTCCTCGGCGGCTCGGGCGATGGCGTCGCGCTTCGCGGCCACGTCGTCGACGAACACCTCGAACCCCAGCCAGCCGTCGCCCAGCCGCCCGGTCCGGCGGAGCGCGGCGTCGCTGTTCCCGCCGACCATGACCGGCGGCCCGCCCTCGCGCGACGGGTGCGAGGCGAGCACCACGTCGTTCAGCTGCCAGAACCGCCCGTCGAACGAGCGGTAGTCGTCCGTCGACCACAGCAGGCGCATGAGCTCGACGGCCTCGTCGGTGCGGGCGCCGCGTTCGGACTTCGGGATGCCGACCGCGGCGAACTCCTCGGCCATCCAGCCCGAGCCGATCCCGAGGACGATTCGGCCCTCCGACAGCCGGTCGAGCGACGCCAGCTCCTGCGCGAGGACGACCGGGTGCCGGTAGGGGAGCACCAGGACGCACGTCCCGATCACGAGCCGCTCCGTCGCCCCGGCCACGACGCCCATCACGGCGACCGGGTCCAGCCAGTCGATCCCCGGCGAGAACGCCAGCTCGGTCGTCGACTCCGGGTACGGGTAGACGCTCTCGCGCACCTTCGGGAACGCGACGTGGTCCTGGGCCCACACGCTGTGGAACCCGAGGAACTCCGCCCTCCGGGCGACGTCGAGCACGAACTCCCGCTCGCCCACGGGGCCGACCGACGGCAGCGCGATCCCGATGTCCATGCCGGGCCGAAGCCTAACGGCAGGCCGCGTAGGCTACGCGCGCGGGTCCGGCGACGAGCGGGGAGCAGCTGGCATGGCGGAGGTCGAGGGCACCGGCGGCGTTCGGTTGCACGTCGAGGTGGACGGCGAGGGCGTGCCGGTCACCATCTTCGCGCACGGCCTGACGAACTCCTGCCGCGAGCTGGCCATGCTCACGCCCCTGATCGAGGGAACCAAGATCCGGTTCGACTTCCGGGGGCACGGGCACTCCGGCGCGCCGGACGACCCGGCGGCGTTCACGTTCGCCGACATGGCGGAGGACCTCGAGGCGGTCGCGACGGCCTACGGGGCCACGCGGGCGATCGGGACCTCGATGGGCGCCGGCGCGATCGGCCACATCCTGTGCGACCGGCCGGACCGGTTCGAACGGATCGTGATGCTGCTGCCGGCTGGGCTCGACCGGCCGTTCCGGAACCCGCAGCGGTTCCTCCGCTACGCCGACGCGCTGGAGACGCTGCCGAAGGACGAGGCCATCGAGGCCATCCTCGACGATCCCGACCGGGTGGCCGTCTATCTCGCCTCGCCGTGGCTCCGCGACGTCGACAAGGCCCAATGGGAGGACCTCGCCGACCAGGTCGCGCTCGGCCGGGCGATCCGGGGCATCGTGACCGACTTCCCGATCCGCGACCGCGAGCTGATGCGGCTGGTGCGGACGCCGGTGTTCCTGATCGCGCGCGAGGGCGACGCGATCCACCCGGCGTCGGTCGCGCGGCTGCTCGACGAGCTGCTGCCGAGCTCCGAGCTCGTCGTCCTGGGCGACGAGGCCGAGATGATCGCTCAGCTGCCGATGCTGGTGCAGCGGGTGCGGGAGTTCCTGGCCTGATGAACGAGCTCGAGACCGCCACCGGGATGGCCGCGGCGGTCGCGTCCGGCGACGTGTCCCCGGTCGAGCTGGTCCAGCGTTCGCTGTCGCGCGTCCAGCTGTGGCAGGACCCGACCAACGCGTTCACGCAGCTGCTGTTCGGCGCGGGGCTGGAGGAGGCCCGCCGCATCGAGCGCTTGGTCGCCGCCGGCGAGCCGGTCGGGCCGCTCGCCGGCGTTCCGGTCGCGGTCAAGGACCTGTTCGACGTGGCGGGGAGCGACTCGACCGGGTGCTCGCTCGCATACGTCGGAAACCGCGCCGTGACCGACGCCGCCGTCGTTCGCCGGCTGAAGGCCGCCGGCGCCGTCGTCGTCGGCAAGACGAACATGCACGAGCTGGCCGCCGGCGCCACGAACCTCGTCAGCGCGTGCGGCCCGACGGCCAACCCGTGGGACCTGTCGCGGATCACCGGCGGGTCGAGTGGCGGCTCGGGCGCCGCGGTGGCCGCGGGCATCGTGCCGATCGCGCTCGGAAGCGACACCGGCGGCTCGATCCGCATCCCGTCGTCGTTCTGCGGGATCGGGGGGCTGAAGCCGACGCACGGCGCGCTGCCACTCGACGGCATGATGCCGCTCGCGCCCTCGATGGACTGTCCGGGGCCGATGGCGGGTTCGATCGAGGACCTGATCCTGGCGTGGGACGTCCTCGCGGGCGAGGACCCGCCGGCTCCGGATGCGCGGCCGACGCGCGTGGGCGTGCTCGGCGGGTGGTTCCTCGACCGCATCCAGCCGGAGGTGGTCGAGGGCGTGCGGGCCGCCGCGCGGACGTTCGAGCGGCTCGGGATCGCGATCGAGCCGATCGACGGGTCCGGCCTCGAGGATGCCCTGCAGACGTGGACCGACTTCGCGTGGTCGCAGTTCGCGGAGGTGCACGCGAACCTGCTCGACCACCCGGAGCTGGTCGACCCGCTGACCTTCTCGTACCTCGAGCACGGGGCCTCGCTGACGGGCGAGGAGCGCATGGCGGTGCGGCTGCGGGCGGAACGGTTCGCGGCCTGGTTCACCGACCGCCTCCGCGACGTCGACGTGCTGCTGGCGCCGGCGACGCCGTTCCCCGCGCCGCCCGCCGACGCCGAGGAGGTCGAGGTTCGCGCCGGCGTGATGCTCGGCGTCCACCGCGGCGCCCCGAGCGCGATGACCCGGCCGGTCAGCCTGTCGGGCCTCCCGGCGCTCGCGATCCCGAGCGGGCTGTCGGGCGACGGGCTGCCGCTCGGGATCCAGCTGATCGCCGGCCGCCGTCGGGAACGCCTGCTCCTTGCTGCGGCGTCGAAGCTCGCCGCGGAGGACTCGCGGTTCCGGCCGATGCGGGCGCCCTACCCGCCGCCGGGGCTGGAGCACCCGATCGTCGGCTGACCGAGCCTCAGGCCGAGCGCGGCATCGGCGGCGCCTGGGGCCCCGAGGTCGCCTCGGTGAGCGCCTCGCCCTCCTCGATCGACTCCGGCGTGGTCGCGTAGCCGCGGTCGCGGAGCGCCTTCTCGCGTTCCAGCTCGCCGTTCAGCTCGGCGCCGAGCATCAGCGCCAGCGCCGTGAGGTATAGCCACAACACTAGCACGATCACGCCGGTGAGCGATCCGTACGTCCTGCCGTAGGTCTTGTCGAAGTTCGAGACGTAGAACGAGAACCCCACCGACGCCGCGAGCCAGATGACGACCGCGACGACGCCGCCGGGGGTGAGCCACCTCCAGGACGGCGTCTTCCGGTTCGGCCCGATCGCGTAGAACACGGCGAACAGCGTGAGCACCGCGAGGACCGTGACCGCCCATCGGACGATGGTCCACACCACAGCGAACGCGCCTCCGAGCGGCAGGGCGCCGTCGATGGTGTCGCCGATGGGCCGGCCGAACACCAGCAGCGCCGTGGCGACCCCGCCGAGCACGAGGGCGACGCCGATCAGCAGCAGGCTCATCGCCCGCTTCTTCACGAACGTTCGGTCCTCGGGCACGTCGTACGCGACGTCGAGCCCCACCTGCACGGCCGCCATGCCGGACGACGCGCTCCACAGCGCCAGCACGATGCCGATGATCGCCGCGGTCAGCCCGGCGGCGTGCGCCGTCGCCGACGAGGCACTCGAGATGGCGCCGGTAATGACGTTCGCCGCGCTCCCGGGGAGCACCGTGCGCACCCCGCCCGCGATGCCGTTGATCGTGCTCTGCGGCGCGCCGACCAGCGCGAGGATGCCCACGGCCGCGATCAGCAGCGGGAACACCGCTAGGAACCAGTAGAACGCGATCCCGGCGGCCGTCATCGACGCGCGGTCGCGCCGGAAGGCCCCGAACGTCCGCTTGAGGGTGGCCTTCCATCCCTGCGCGGGCACGTCGGTGGGGGAATCCGGGCCCGGTCCGTTCGCGACCTGCCGGACCCCCGTGTCACGCCTCGCGGCCGTGGCCATGTCCGTGCTCCTTCCGATTGGGAGGTGCTTCCCCTTGGGGCTACCCTGCGGGCGCCCGGATGCAACCCGATCGGGCGAAAAACCGCCGGTACCCGGGGAATTCGGGGCGAGGAGTCTTGGTGGGGCGCCGGGCGTGGGTCAGCCGGCGAGCTTGGCCTCGAGCTCCGCGTCGGACGGCTCGGTGAGGATCGTCCCGTCCGGGAACAGGATCGTGGGGACGACCCGGAGGCCGCGGTTGATGCGGATCACGCGATCGGCCGCCGCCTCGTCGTTGTCGACGTCGATCCAGCGGTAGTGCGCGCCCATGCGGTCGAGAACGCGCTTGGCGCGGCGGCAGTCGGAGCACCAGGTCGTCGAATAGACGACGATCTCGTTCGGGGCCGGTTCCATCGGTCGGGCGCCAGTCTCTCGTCTCGGGGCGGCGGTCGCCACCGGTGGGCAGTCGTCGCCACCGTATCGAGCCAACCACCGCCGTCCACGAAAGATTCCCCGGATCCCTGCGCAGGAACCTCCCCGGGGCGCCGCTACCATGCGCACCTCATGACCGCCGAGCCGAAGCCGAGGAACGAGGACGCGATCGGGGGCGCGCTCATCGTCCTCGCCAGCCTGATGTTCGGCATCGTGGTGGTCCTCGGGCGCATCGTCGAACAGGGCCCGAAGGGGATGCCGGTTCCGATGATGCTCGCGATCCGGTTCGGCGGTGCGGCGGTGCTGCTGTTCGCGCTGCTGGTGGTGCTCCGGCGGCCGCCCCTGCCCGCGCGGGGGGAGCGGCTCGGCCTCGGGATCCTGGCGGTCGCCGGCTACGCGGTGGAGTCGTCGTTGTTCTTCCTCGCGGTGCAGCACGGCGAGGCGGCCGCGGTCACGCTGCTGTTCTTCACGTATCCCATCGTCGTCACCGCCGGGTCGATGGCGCTCGGGCAGGGCGCGCCGGGACGGGTGGTCCTGTTGAGCCTGGCATCGGCGATCGCCGGCTCGGCGCTCGTGATCCTCGCGGGGGGCGGGCTGGCCATCCAGGGGCTCGGTGTGGCGTTCGCCCTCGCCGCCGCGGGCGTGTACAGCTGCTACCTGTTGGGCGTGGACCGGGTGGTGCGGATGACCGAGCCGCTCGCCGGGGCCATGTGGGTGAGTCTGTTCGCCTCGCTGGGACTGGTGGTGTACGCGGCGGTCTCGGGGAACCTCCAGGCGCCCGACGGCCTGCGGCAGTGGGCGCCCCTCGTGGGGATGGGCGCGGCCACGGCGGCGGCGTTCGTGTGCCTGTTCGCCGGGCTGCGGCGGCTGGGGCCGGTGCGGACGGCGGTGGTGGCGGCGACGGAGCCGCTCGCGGCGACCGTGCTGGCGTTCCTGTTCCTCGACCAGCCGATCCGGCCGGGGGTGGTGGCGGGCGGCCTGCTGATCCTCGGCGGGGCCATCGCCGCCAGCCTCGCCCGGGGTGGCGCGCCGGCCGTGGAGCCCGAGGTTCCCTGAGGGCGAACGGCCGCGGACGCGAGCCGGGG
>DATLUW010000802.1:0-2356 GCA_035577825.1 Actinomycetota bacterium
GAGCACGCCGGTGCGGGTGTCGCTCTTCTCGTCCCGCAGCACCGAGTAGAAGGCGGTGCGGTCGCTGACCCGGGTCGCCTGCTGCATGTTGTGCGTGACGATCACGATCGTGTACTGCGACTTGAGCTCGTGCATCAGGTCCTCGATCCGGCCCGTCGCGATCGGGTCGAGCGCCGACGCGGGCTCGTCCATCAAGACCACGTCCGGCTCGACCGCGATCGTGCGGGCGATGCACAGCCGCTGCGCCTGGCCGCCGGACAGGCCGAGCCCCGACGCGCCGAGCCGGTTCTTCACCTCGTCCCACAGCGCTGCCTTCTGCAGGGAGCTCTCGACGATCTCGTCCAGGTGGCTCTTCTTCCTGATGCCGTTGATGCGCGGGCCGTAGGCGACGTTCTCGTAGATCGACTTCGGGAACGGGTTCGGCTTCTGGAACACCATGCCGATCCGGCGGCGGACCTCGACGGGGTCCACCTGCGGGTCGTACAGGTTGACCCCGTGGTACAGGACCTCTCCCTCGATCTTCGCGCTGTCGATCAGGTCGTTCATGCGGTTCAGGCACCGGAGCACGGTCGTCTTCCCGCAGCCGGACGGCCCGATCAGGGCGGTGATGCGCTGCTTCTCGATGTCGAGCGACACGCGCTCGACGGCCCGGTGCGCGCCGTAGCTGACGGCAAGGTCCCGGAGCTGGAAGACCAGTTCCTCCTGCACCGGGTCCTCGGCCGAGACCGCGGCAAGCTCCCTCGCATGCTCGGGCGAGGCGATCTTCTCCGGGTCGATGGAGCGGATCACGGTCTTGGAGTCGGATTCCATTCGATCACCACGTTCGCTCATACCGGTTCCTCAGGATGATGGCGGTCGCGTTCATCGTGAGCAGGACGATGAGCAACACGACGATAGCCGCCGCCGTCAGCGCCCGGAAGTCCACGTTGGGGAGGCGGGCCCAGGAGAAGATGATGATGGGGAGCGCCGTGTATCCGTGGTTCTGCCGGATCTGCTCCAGGAAGCTCGCGCCCCCCGAGGAGAAGAACCCGGTCACGGCGCCGACCAGGAGCAGCGGCGCGGCCTCCCCGAAGGCGCGGGCGACCGTCAGCACGGTGCCCGTCAGGATGCCGGGCGCTGCCGACGGGACGACGTGGCTGCGGATGACCTCCCACTGCGTGGCCCCCACGCCGAATCCAGCCTCACGAATGGACTGCGGGACGGCGCGGAGCGCCTCGGACGCGGTGATGATCACGATCGGCAGCACCAGGATCGCCAGCGTGAGTCCCCCGCTCAGCAGGGTGAAGCCGCCGGTCAACTTCGACAGGAAGTCGCAGAAGATCGCGAGCCCGAGCAACCCGTAGACGATCGACGGGACCCCCGCCAGGTTCCGGATGTTCGTCTGGAGGAACTGCGTGAACCGGGTGTCCTTCGCGTACTCCTCCAGGTACACGGCGGCCCCGATCCCGAGCGGGAACGCCAGCACGACGACGAAGACCATCATCAGCAGCGACCCGATCAGCGCCTGCTTGATCCCGGCGGTCTCCGGGAAGGTCGAGTTCGTGCTCGTGATGAACGAACCCGGGCGCGTGGAGATCACCGGCCATGCCGTTCGGACGATGTCGACCATCAGCAGCACGAGCACCGCGAGCGCGATCAGCAGCGTCGAGAGGAGCAGGATGGTGACGGCGGTCTCGCCGAGCCGCACCCGCTTCCCCCGCAGCTGCGCGCGGACGACGTCGGTCGTCGAGAGCTTGGCCATCGCGGCGCTCGAGCCGGATCCGAGGGCGCTCATCAGTACCGGTTCCGGTAGCGCCGGACGAACCGGTCCGCGAAGAGATTCAGGAGGAACGTGATCAGGAACAGCAGGAGCCCGACGAAGAACAGCGACGGGATGGCCGCCGGGTCGCCGCCGGCCGCGTCCGACCCGATCGCGAGCGAGCTCATCGCCGCGGTCATCGTCTGGCCGAAATGCAGCGGGTTCCAGGTGAACAGCGAGTTGCCCGTGGCGCCGGCTGCGATGGCGACGATCATCGTCTCCCCGATGGCCCTCGAGATGCCCAGGATCAGCGCGGCGACGATCCCGGACAGGGCCGCCGGGAACACGACGCGGGCGCTCGTCCGGCGCCGGTCCGCCCCCAGCCCGTAGGAGGCCTCCCGCAGCGAACGGGGGACCGCGAACATCGCGTCCTCCGCCACGGAGGCAACCAGCGGGGTCACCAGGATGCCGACGCCGACGCCCGCGGCGGCCAGGTTGAACAGCGACGCGCTCGAGAACAGCTTGCGGATCAGGTCGGGGCTGATCACGTTGAGCGCGAAATAGCCGAGGACCACGCTCGGGATGCCCGCCAGCGTCTCCAGGATGGGCTTCAGGATC
>DATLUW010000803.1:0-2796 GCA_035577825.1 Actinomycetota bacterium
CGTGAGCGTCCGCGACTGGGTGGCGCAGCACCAGAGCAAGTCGTCCGAGTACCTCGGCAACCTCGCGGTCGTCCTCACCCGCGCCAGTGTGGTGATCCTCCTTGGAGGCGTGCTGGGGTACCTCCTGCTGCTCACCCGGCCGCAGTTCGGGCGGTTCACGATGCTGTTCGTCCCCCCGCAGCGGCGGCAGGGCGTCCAGGACGTGTTCGACGAGATGGGGCGGATCGTCGGGGGGTACGTGCGGGCGCGGTTCATCGTCTCCGCGGTGGTCGGGGTGATCGCGACGGTCGGGCTGTTCCTCGTGCACATGCCCGCGTGGCTGGTGCTGGGGTTCTGGGTCGGGCTCGCGAACCTCATCCCGACGTTCGGCGCGTACATCGGCGCGGCGCCGGTGGTGCTGGTGTCGCTGCTGACGAAGCCCCCGCAGTACGTGCTGCTCGCGCTCCTCGTGGTGACGATCTCGCACGTGGTGGACGGGTTCTTCCTGTCGCCGATCGTGATGAAGGAGACGACGAACCTCCACCCGGTGGTCGTGCTGCTCGTCGTGATCGTGGGGGCCGAGATCGCCGGGCTGTACGGCGTGGTCGCCGCGATACCCGTCGCGGGCATCTCCCAATACCTGGTGCGGCGGTGGGTGAAGCCGCGGCTGTACGGCGCCGAGCCCATGGCGCCGATCCCCATCGCGCCCGGGCCCTTACCCGAGGACCCGGCCGGCCCGGTCCAGGCCGAGTCGGGTCCGCCGGACGACCCCGACTCGAAGTAGGCCGCCCGGTTCCGTCGACCCGTTCATCGGACCGCGACGTCCGCAAGCGCGAACGCCGACGCGATCGAACCGTCGATCAATGCCGGCTTATGCCGCAGCGGGTCCACCTTCGCCACGCCGAACATGCTCGCCGCGTGCATCACGTCCACGAACGCCGCGCCGTACCGGCGGAACGTCCCCGGGTCCTTGCCGATCACGAGCGCCTGCAACAGGTGCCGCGCGCCGAGCACCCGGGCCATGACCGTGACCGTCACGTCCGTGGGGTCCCCGCCGAACGCGCGCACCACGCGATCGGGAACCGCCAGCAGCGTGATGCCGTAGGCGGCCCGGCTCACCCGCAGGAGCCGCCTCATCGGCGCCTCGACGGCTTCACCGCCGCCAGCCCGAGTCCGCCCGCCACCGCCGCGCCGGCCGCGACCAGCGCCCGGTGCGTCGTCCACCACCACTGCGCGCTCCGCGGGTGCGCCTGCTCGTCGAACCGCCCGTGCGCGGTGTGGTCCGAGTCGTGGTCGACCGGCTCCCACAGGTTGAACGGCCGCGAAGGATCCTCCGGCTGGTCGGTCTGCTGGGAGGAGAACCCGGTCTTCCCCAGGTACCGGTCGAGCAGGCCGGGGATGAAGGTGTTCGCCACGATCGTTGCGGCCGTCGTCGCGCCGACCCAGTACTCGCGCCGCTTCGGGTGCGCCGCCGCGTAGGCGATCGCGCGCCCGGCCACCTCGGGCTGGTAGATCGGCGGCACCGGCTGGGCCTTCCGCGGCAGCCGCGTCTTCACCCAGTCGAACTGCGGCGTGTTCAGCGCCGGCATCTGCACCATCGTGACGTGCACCCCTGAGCGATCGTGGAACAGCTCCGCCCGCAGGGAGTCGTTGAACCCCTGGATGGCGTGCTTGGCGCCACAGTACGCCGACTGCAGCGGGATCCCGCGATAGGCGAGCGCGCTCCCGACCTGGACGATCGCGCCATGCCCACGCGGCCGCATCCTGCGAAGCGCCGCCATCGTCCCGTACACGACGCCGTGGTACGTCACGTCGGTCACCCGGCGGAACTCCTCGCTCGAGATCTCCCACAGCGGCGCGAACACCGACGCCATCGCGTCGTTCACCCAGACCTCGATCGGGCCGAGCTCGCGTTCGACCCGGTCGGCGGCCGCCTCGACCTGCGCGGCGTCGGCCACATCGGTCGGCACGGCCAGCGCCCGCCCGCCCGCAGCCTCCACGGACTTGGCCGCCATCTGCAGCCCCTCCTCGCCGCGCGCGAGCAGCGCCACCGACGCGCCCCGGCGGCCGAACTCCTCCGCCGCCGCCCGGCCCACGCCGGCAGACGCGCCCGTGACCACCACCACCTTGCCCTGCAACGACTCGCTCATGCGCTCATCTCCTCCGAAACCGCTCCATGTCGGCGACCTTCAGCTCCAGTCCCGTCCCCGGCGCCGACCGCTCCGGACGGAACACCCCGCCCTTCGGATCGAGCACCCCGTCGAATGCCACCCGTTCGAGCCGCTCGTGATCCGCGAAGAACTCCAGGTGCCGGAGGTTCGGGACGGCCGCGCAGGGGGCGACGCTGATCGCCGGCGCGCAGTGCGCGGACACCTCCAGCCCGTTCGCCGCGGCCAGCGCCGCCACCCGCAGGAACTCCGTGATCCCACCGCACCGCGTCACGTCCACCTGCAGGCAGTCGACCGCGCCCGCCCGCAGCATCCGTTCGAAGTACGCGAGGTCGTACCCGTACTCGCCGGCCGCGACCTCGACGTCCACCAGGTCGCGCACCTCGCGGAGCCCGGCGAGGTCGTCCGACGACACCGGCTCCTCGAACCACGTCACACCCGACCCCACGAGCTCCCGCGCGATGCGTACGGCCTGCTTCCGGGTGTAGCCGCCGTTCGCGTCGACGTACAGCTCCACGTCGTTCCCGATGACCGACCGGGTGAACCGCACCCGCTCGAGGTCCCGGGCCGGGTTCCGCCCCCAATCCTCGCCGATCTTGATCTTGACCCGGGGGATCCCCTGGTCGCGCACCCAGCCGTACAGCTGCCG
>DATLUW010000804.1:0-3472 GCA_035577825.1 Actinomycetota bacterium
GCGAGCGACAGGACCTCGCGACCGCCCTCCGGTGAGATCTCCCAGACCTTGACGAAGCCGTCGCCCCCGCCGGTGACCACCCTGGTCGAATCGGGACTCCAGTCCGCTGCGAGGACCGCGGAGTCGTGGGGCAAAGAGAACTCGATCTCACCGGTGCCGGCGTCCCGGATCGCGACCGTGCCATCGCTGCTCGAGGTGGCGAGCCACCTGCCGTCGGGACTCCAGTCGACGTCCAGCGCGTCGAACTCATGGCGGACCGAATACACCTCGGCTCCGGTTGCGACGTCGACCACGTGGATCCAGCCCTGGAACGTCGAGATGGCCAGGCGGCCGCCGTCGGGGCTGAAGGCGGTGGCGGATGCGTCGTCGACGTTGTCGATCGTCGCCGTGACCTTCCCCGACCGCCAGTCCCAGATCCGGGCTTTGTCTTCATTGCTCCATGCGGCGGCCACGAGGGAGCCGTCCGGGTTGAACGAGGGCCCGAGGACCGGTCTGTCGGGCCCGTCGAGCTCTCCGAGCATCTCGCCGGTCGCCGGGTCCCACACCCGGACTGCACCGTCGTCGCCAGTCGTCGCGAGCATCGAGCCGTCCGCGCTGAACGCGACGCCGTTGACGTCGACGTCGTGGCCGTGCCAAGAACGGAGGGACTGGCCCGTCCCGGCGTCGCGGATGTCGATCACGCCCGAGTTCTCGGGGCCCTCCGTGACGAACGTGTCACCGGCCGGGCTCCAGTCAACCCAGCCACCGAGGCCGGGCACCCGGAGGACGACGCGGGATGCGTCCACGGCGCGGTGCAGCGCCTCCTCAGCCTCCGGCAGCACCGACCCGTCCGAGTCCCGCGTGACGTCGATCGCGTCAAGCGCCAGCAGGATGCTGCGTTCGGCGTCCACGTCCAGGTTCGCGACGGACGCGGCGGCCAGCTCGCGGGCCCGCGCCGTCCGCCCCTCGCGTTCGGCCCTGCCCTGCTGGTTGAACGCGAACAGGGTCAGCGCGCCGGCGATCAGTCCGGCCACGGCCAGGACGGCGACGAGTGCGCGCATCCGGCGGAGCGATCGACGCTCGAGCGCACGCTCTCTGGCCGCGCGCGTCGATTCCTCTTCGCGGGCCCGGTCCCGTGCCGCCAGGGACGCGTCGAGGAACTGGACCTCTTCCCCGGTCGACGCGATGCGGCCGTCCCGCCGCCAGGCCTCGAACTGCTCGAGCCGGGAACCCGTCGCCAGATAGGAGGGCTCCCGCCCGGACTGCAACCATTCCCGGGACGCCGTCGCCAGGCGGCGCTCGGTCCGGAGGTCCTCGCGTGCCTCGTCGATCCACCCGCCGAGCCGGCCCCACGCGGTGAGCAGCGCTTCATGGGCGATCTCAACCGTGGCAACACCGCTCCGGGAGTCGCGATCGAACGACAGGAGCCGGGATGCGCCGAATGCGTCGAGGACGGCCACGGTTCCCGGCTCATCGACGCCGGGCAGCTCCGAGCGGGGGGCAGGCCGCCGCGTGTCCTCGGTCCCCTCGCCGAGGGCCACGAGGCGGAGGAACACCTGCCGGGCCGCCTCCCGACCGTGCCCGTCGAGACCGGCGTACAGCTCCTCCGCCCGCCGGCCGAGGGCGCCGGAAACCCCGCCGATGACCTCGTAGCCCTGGAGTGTCAGCAGGTTGCCCTCGCGCCGCCCGAACAGTTCGGTGAGCGCGTACTCCAGCAGTGGGAGTCCGCCCGGCTGGTCCCCCACGTCGGACATCATCCGGGCGACGAGCCCGTCCTCGAGGCGCACGCCCACCCGCTTCACCGGTCCCGCGATCACCCGCTCCAGCTCTTCGGGCGACAGCGGAACCACGGCCTCGACCCGGGAGTGCAGCAGCTCGGCGAACCCCCGATACCGGAGCGGCCGGTCGTAGAAATCAGCCCGGAGCGTGACCACCACGCGGAGCCGGGCGCCCGGGTCGGTCACCGCTGCCTCGATGCTCTCGAGGAAGTGCACCCGGGACGGCTCGTCGGCGACGAGCGTGAACACCTCTTCGAACTGGTCGATGAGGAGGAGCAGCTCGCTCCCGTCCGCGGGGAGCGCCCGGGCCACCGCACGGGACAGGCCGCGGTCGTCCCGCTCGAGCTGTTCCAGCAGGCTCGCGGGCGGGTTGTCGGCCACGCGCAGCAGCGAAGCCTCCAGCTGTTCCAGCGGGTGGGCGCCGGGGAACATTTCGGCGATCCGCCAGTCGTCGGAGCCGGAGAGCGCGCCCCGGCGGAGCGCCGGGAGCAGCCCCGCCCGCACCACCGACGACTTGCCGCTGCCGCTCGGGCCGACCACCGCGAGGAACCGGTGGTCGCCCAGCCGCTCCAGGAGCTGTCCGATCAGCCGGTCCCGACCGAAGAAGTCGGCCGCGTCGGCTTCCTCGAACGCCCGGAGTCCCTTGTATGGGTTCGTCGGCATTGCGCCGGAAACGGCCGGCGTGAGCCGGGACGCGGCGGGGCCCAGCGCGCGCCGGAAGGCAAGCTCCTCCGCTGGGTCGTCCGCTTCCGCTCGGAGGCGGACGACCTGCACCGGCTCCTCGAATCCCTTCAGCGAGACGGGGCCGCGCTCGACGACCGCGACGCCGTCGACCTTGCGCGCGAGGTGTACGACCTCCCGGCTGGCCAGGATCTCCGCCGGTGCCGCCATCGCGCACAGCCGGGCCGCCAGGTTCAATGCGCTGCCGCGGTATCCGTCCTCCACGGGAACGGCCTCGCCGGCGTCGAGCCCGATCCCGACCGGCATCGGCAGGGTTGGGTCGGCCACAGTCTCGTCGACAAACCGACGCTGGAGGACCACGGCCGCGCGGATCGCCTGCCGGACCGACTCGAACACAGCGAGCGCCTCGTCGCCCCGCAACTCGGTGACCTGGCCCCCGTGAGCGGCGACCACCTCGCGCGCCGCCGAGGCGAACCGCGTGGCAAGCCGTGCGGCCGCTTCGTCGCCGTGCTCCGCCGTGAACACCGTGTAGCCGCGGATGTCAGCGATCAGGAACGTCCGAACGACCGGGCCCGATTCGACCTCGCCGGTTTCCCTCGATTCCATGCAGCGCCGCCCGTTCCAGGAAGGCGACAACCCCCCGCGAACAGCCTAGTGCCCACGCAATGCAAGCCGTAGTCAATGCGGGGGATGCGTATCGGACTTGACGAAGCGGCCGTCCAGGAGGACGGGTTCACTCGGTCGAACGCTGCCCCGCGGAGGCGGCAGCGAACCCTGTGGCCGCCTCCGATGTCGCACGCGCCGGAGGCGCCCCAGCGTGTGAATCCAAGGTCACCAAGGGAGTCAAGGTCACCCGGAAGGTATTCGAAGGTCTGGCGAGCGCACACTTTTGCAATAGGCATGGACGCCCGCCTCAGAATGAGCCGGTGCCCCCGCATAGTAGGTGCCCCTCCGTCCCGAAACGGGGACCTGGAAATTGCCGTGGGCGTCGGTGCGGTCGCTCCCGATCTTGAGGTCGATGCCCTCGCGCTCCT
>DATLUW010000805.1:0-4753 GCA_035577825.1 Actinomycetota bacterium
TGGGGTGCCGGAGTCTTGCGTCACGAGTTCACAAGCCGTACATTGTGAATTCGAGAGGCAAGGACACCGAACCGACAACTGCTCGACCCGTGCTGTTCATCCGACCGAACACCGACCGTTCCATGACCGAACCACGACGAAGGGAGCACGCAGGAGGGGCGCGGATGCGCCCTCATGCGCCTTCGTCCTGACCCAACGCACCACGCACCGGCCGAGCAGCGGGCCGTGCCCCGCCTTTCGTTCAACGCGAATGAGTGGAGGCAGCGATGGTCGTCGTCGTGGTGGTCGTCGGGGTGCTCGCCCTGGCGATCGGGATCGGCGCCGGGCTCGTCGCCCGCCGGGTGATGGTCTCGAACAAGGTCCAGACCGCCGAGACACGGGCCCAGCGGGTCGTCCTGGATGCCGAACGGGAAGCCCAGACCAAGGTCCAGCAGGCCCTGGTCGAGGTGAAGGAAGAGATCGCGGCGATGCGCCGCGAGGCCGAGGAGGACGTCCGCACCCGGCGTGAGGAGGTCGTCCGCTCGGAACAGCGCCTCACCGCCAAGGAGGACGCCGCCGAGCGCAAGCTCGCCGAGATCGAACGCCGGGACGGCGAGCTCGCCAGGCGGGCCGGCGAGCTCGAACGCATCCGCGGGGCGCTTGAGAAGACGGCTGAGCAGCAGCGAACCCAGCTCGAGGCGATCGCCCGGATGACCACCGGCGAGGCCCGCGACGCGCTCGTGAAGACGATCGTCGGCGACGCCAAGCGCAACGCCATGGGCCAGGTCCGCGAGCTCGAGCAGCGGGCCCGCGAGGAGGGCGAGGAGCGCGCCCGCAAGATCGTCACGATCGCCATCCAGCGCGTGGCGTCCGAGCAGACGGCCGAGTCGACCGTCAGCGTGTTCCCCCTGCCGAGCGAGGACATGAAGGGTCGGATCATCGGCCGGGAGGGCCGGAACATCCGGGCCTTCGAGGCGCTCACCGGCGTGAACCTGATCATCGACGACACGCCCGAGGCGGTCGTGCTCAGCTGCTTCGACCCGGTTCGCCGGGAGGTCGCCAGGCTCACGCTCGAGAAGCTCGTGAGCGACGGCCGCATCCACCCCGCCCGGATCGAGGAGAAGCACGAGCAGTCCCTCCGCGAGGTGGACGAGGAGATCAAGCGGGCGGGGGAGGGGGCGCTGCACGACGTCGGCATCACCGACGTCCACCCCGAGATGATCAAGGTGCTCGGCCGCCTGCGATACCGCACGTCGTACGGGCAGAACGTCCTGCGCCACCTGGTCGAGTCGGCGCACATCGGCGCCGGTCTGGCCGCCGAGCTCGGCGTGGATCCGCACCTCGTGAAGCGGTGCGCGCTGATGCATGACATCGGCAAGGCCGTGACGCACGAGGTCGAGGGCTCGCACGCGCTGATCGGCGCGGAGCTCGCCCGCCGGCTGAAGGAGCCCCCGGAGGTCGTCCACGCCATCGAGTCCCATCACGGCGAGGTCGAGCAGCGGACCATCGAGGCCGTCCTGGCGCAGGTGGCCGACCAGATCTCCGGCGGCCGCCCCGGCGCCCGCCGTGAGTCGCTCGAGACGTACGTGAAGCGGCTGGAGCGCCTCGAGGAGATCTGCACCAGCCACCCCGGCGTCGAGAAGACGTTCGCCATGCAGGCCGGACGCGAGGTTCGCGTGATGGTGAAGCCGGAGGAGGTCGACGACCTCGCCTCCCAGGTCCTGGCGCGCGACATCGCCAAGCAGGTGGAGGAGGAGCTGCAGTACCCGGGCCAGATCCGCATCACCGTGGTCCGGGAGCTCCGCGCGGTCGAGTACGCGAAGTAGCCATGGGCTGGCTCCGTGCCTGGGACGACCGGTTGACGCCGATCGCGGGTCAGTTGTGTCCTGTTCGTCGTGATTCGGCCGCTTAGCGAGGTTGCCCGGCGGGAACACTCCTGGGAGACGAACAAGGAGGTTCCACATGGCGCAACGGCAGCCTGCCTACGAACCGCACGAGCACGCCACCACGCCGACCGGCCGTCCGGTGGCCGTGGCGCCGGTGTCCACGACCCGGGCCCGGCCCTCGTACGGCGGCCTGGCGGCCCGGATCGTGTTCACGCTCCTGGGCGCGGCCGGCCTGATCATCGGCTCGCTCACGAACGTGGTCAACGGCACCGCCGGGACCGACGTGCCCTTCCGGGCCCTGTGGACCACCGACATGACCGGGGCGACGTTCATCACGTCCCTCGGCTTCGCGATGATCGTGGTCGCCCTCGTGGCGATCGTGGGCATGGCCCTGCGGACCGGCGCGCTCACGAGCTTTGCCGGCGCCGTTGGAATCGTCGGCGTGGTGCTGTTCCTCATCCAGATCGACCGGTCGAACGCCGGCCTGAACGGCGTCGACCTCGGCGTGTGGCTCTGGGGGATCGGTTCGCTCCTCTGCCTGATCGGCGGGTTCTTCGGCGCCCGCCGCGAGGTCGTGGAGACGACCACCGGCGCGACGTACGTCGAGTAGCCGAATCCCGCTCCCCGGAGGCGGCCGCTCAGGGCTCGATACACTCGGGTCGTGGGCGGCCGCTTCCTGTTGCGCACCTTCGGGTGCCAGATGAACGAACACGACTCCGAGCGAATCGCCGGGCTCCTGACGGCCGACGGCTACGTCCCGACCGGGGAGGCCGCCGACGCCGAGGTCGTCGTGCTCAACACGTGCGCCGTCCGTGAGAACGCCGACAACCGCCTGTACGGCCAGCTCGGCCACCTCCGCCCGCTGAAGGAGCGCAACCCGCGGATGCGGATCGTCGTGGCGGGGTGCCTCGCGCAGAAGGACCAGGGGCTGATCCAGCGCAAGGCGCCGTGGGTCGACGTGGTCGTGGGCACGCACGCGCTGCCCGAGCTGATGGACCTCATCGAACGGGCCGAGCGCGAGGGCCCGCAGATGGACGTCCGCGAGTTCACCGAGACGTTCCCGAGCGCGCTCCCGGCCGTGCGGGGCGACGCGCACCGTGCGTGGGTGAGCGTCAGCGTCGGGTGTGACAACCACTGCACGTTCTGCATCGTGCCGCTGGTGCGCGGACCGCAGCGGTCCCGGCCGATCGGCGAGATCCTGGCGGAGGTGCAGGGCCTCGCCGCGCGGGGCGTCGTGGAGGTCACGCTCCTCGGCCAGAACGTCAACACCTACGGCCGCGACCTCACCGTCCCCGGGTCCAGCAGGCGCTCCCGGTTCGCGGAGCTGCTGCGGCTGGTCGACGGCGTCGATGGCATCCGCCGTGTCCGGTTCACGAGCCCGCATCCGCACGACTTCACCCCGGACGTCGTCGAGGCGATGGCCGAGTGCCCGAACGTCTGCGAGCACATCCACTTTCCCCTGCAGTCCGGGTCGGACCGTGTGCTGAAGGCGATGCGCCGGTCGTACCGCGCCGACCGTTACCTGTCGTGGGTCCGGCGGATCCGCGACGCGGTCCCCGGGATCGCCTTCTCGACGGACGTGATCGTGGGGTTCCCCGGGGAGACCGAGGAGGACTTCGCCGGGACGATGCGCGTGGTCGAGAAGGCGCGGTTCGATTCGGCGTACACGTTCCAATACTCGCCGCGGCCGGGGACGCCCGCGGGGACGTGGCCGGACCAGGTGCCCAAGGAGGTCGTGCAGGAGCGGTTCGACCGGCTCGTCGCCCTGCAGGAATCGATTGCGCTGCAACGGAACCGCGAATACGAAGGCCGGACGGTCGAGGTCCTCGTCGAGGGAACCGGGCGCAAGGGCGGTGTCCAGGGCCGCACCCGGACGAACAAGATCGCGCACTTCGACGGCGAAGTTCGGCCTGGAGCGTTTCTGGACGTCGTGATCGAACGGGCGCACCCGCACCACCTCACCGCGCGGCCGGTCCGCCAGGCGGCGGCCGCCGGCGCGGCGCGAGGCTGACGGCGCGCGCGGCCGGGAGATGGAGCCGCCGCGGCCCTGGCCGGCGCTCGTCGGGCCGACGGCGTCCGGCAAGACCGAGGCCGGGCTCGCCATCGCGGGGCGCCTCCAGGCGGAGATCCTGTCCGTCGACTCGATGCTCGTGTACCGCGGCATGGACGTCGGGACCGCCAAGCCCACCGCGGAGGAACGCGCCCGGGTCCCGCACCACCTGCTCGACGTCGCCGACGCCGGCGAGTCGTTCAGCGTGTCGGCGTACCAGCGGCTGGCGCACGAGGCGCTGCGGGACATGGCCCAGCGTGGCGTCCCCGTCCTGCTGGTCGGAGGGTCGGGGTTGTACCTCCGTGCCGTGGTGGATACGCTCGAGTTCCCACCGACCGACCCGGTGACGCGCCTCGAGCTCGAGCTGGAAGCCGAGGCCATGGGCCCCGACCGCCTGTACGAACGCCTCCGCGCGTTCGACCCCGACGCGGCGGCCAAGATCGAGCCCGCCAACGTCCGCCGGACCGTTCGCGCGCTGGAGGTGGCCGCTGTGACCGGGCGGCCGTTCAGCTCGTATGCGGCGGACTGGGAGCGGTACGAGCCGGCGGCCGTCCGTGCGGCGGGCGTGGACATGGACCCCGACGCGCTCCGGTCGCGCATCGACGCCCGCGTGCAAACGATGGTCGAGCACGGGCTGCTCGACGAGGTGCGTGAGCTCCTGGCGAACGGCGCGGGTCCATCGCTCACCTCGGCCCAGGCCATCGGGTACGCTGAGGTCATCGAGCACCTGGCCGGCCGCCTGAGCCTCGACGAGGCCTTCGCCCGGACCGCCAAGCGGACCCGGGCCCTGGCCCGGCGGCAGCTGGCGTGGTTCCGGCGCGATCCCCGCATCCGGTGG
>DATLUW010000806.1:0-2045 GCA_035577825.1 Actinomycetota bacterium
GCACGGGGTGCCGCGGTGGACGGTCGGTGACCGCGACGAGCATCTCGGTCGGGTCAGCGTTCGGGTAGCGATCGGTGACGAGGAGCAGGTACGCCGTCGTCTGCGCCGTGTAGCCGAGCGCGTACGCGCCGGCGTCACGCAGCCCCTTCGGCATCCGCCCGCGTGCGAGCGTCGCGAACCAGCCGAGAAACGCGCAGACGAGCAGCAGCGTGCCGCCGCCCGTCGAGTTCCTCGTCTTGCCGCGGGAGGAGCCGAGGTTCCCTCCGCTCAGCCCGGCCAGGGTGCTCGAGACGAGAAATGCCGGGATGAAGAGCAGTCCCCGGAAGAAGATCGTCCAGCGCCTCTGCGTGACGGGCTCCTCCGGCAACTGGATGTCGACCGGGTACGAGCCTGCCTCGCCCATGAAGCCCGGATAGGGATCGCTGACGAGCGAGACGTAGGCGCCGAGGTGCGCCTGGTAGCGGACATAGCCGCACATCAACCGGTGGAACCAGGGCCGCGGCCGGCCGGTGAAGATCGAGATCACCCAGTTGACGATGCTGGTGAGGGTGACCCACACGGTCCAGAGGAAGAACCAGATGAAGTGCGGGATGGCGAGGATCAGCCGGAAGAAGACGGTGAGCCGATTGCGCCGGTAGTCGTCCTCGACGACGAGACGGACCGGATGCGGATCGTGCATGTGCTCATCTATACGCCATCCGTCAGACTGCGCCTATGGCGATCGACAAGGAGACGGCGGAGCGGATCGAGCAGCCGGTCGACGCCGAGGCCGAGCGCGAGACCCGCCTCACGCCCGCCGAGGCCGTCGAGCGCATGCGGATCAACGTCCCCGTGCGCGGCAACCGCAAGCTGCGCACGCTGGTCGAGCGCGTCAACTCCGACGACCAGGTCAAGGGCTGGTGGCACGTCGCGAACGTCAACGCGGTCTCCCGGATGGCGATCAACGACCACTCCTGGGTGCACATCCAGATCGTCGCCAACATCGCGCTCAAGCTCCTGCGCCAGCTCACGAAGCACGGCGTCGAGCCCGCGATGGTGCGCGACTACGGGATGACGCGGGACGACGCCGAGATCGTCGTGATCCTGGGCGCGCTGCTCCACTGCATCGGGATGTCCGTGCACCGCGAGGGCCACGAGGACTTCAGCATGTTCCTGGCCCAGCCCAAGATGGAGCAGCTGCTCGAGGGCCTGTACAACGAGCCCGAGCGGACGGTGATCACGAGCGAGGTGCTCCAGGCGATCACGTCGCACCGCGACTACGGCAAGCCGCTGACGCTCGAGGCCGGGATCGTGCGGGTGGCCGACGCGCTCGACATGGCCAAGGGCCGCTCGCGGATCCCGTTCGAGCGCGGATCCGTCTCGATCCACTCGCTCTCGGCCGCCGCGATCGAGGACGTGACGATCACCGACGGGAAGACCCACCCGGTCCGGATCGACATCCACATGAACAACTCGAGCGGGATCTACCAGGTGGACGGCCTGCTGAAGGCCAAGCTCCGCGGCTCGGGCCTGGAGCCGTACGTCGAGGTGCTGGCGCACATCGACACCGAGGCCGAGAAGCGGCTCGTGCCGCTGTACGAGCTCGAGCTGTAAGCGCCCTCCGCGTGGCGCGACCAGCGCCGACCGCCGCTAGAATGCCCGTGCCCTGCGGGATCGTCTAATGGTAGGACGCCTGACTCTGGATCAGGTAGTCTAGGTTCGAATCCTAGTCCCGCAGCCTCTCCAAAGCCGCCGCTCAGGCGGCTTTTTCGTTGCCTGGCCAGGCTATTCGGGCGGGCTCGATGGTCCCTTCTTAGTCATAGTAACACGGCGAACCTGCAAAAAGACTAGAAAATGGTCGTTTGCGTTGCCAAGGTTGATTGGTCTCCGGCGGCTCCGATCGCGGGGCGACGAGGAACACGCTCGCGGATCCCGTTCGAGCGTGGCTCCGTCTCGATCCACTCGCTCTCGGCTGCCGCGATCGAGGACGTCACGATCACCGACGGCAAGACCCACCCGGTTCGGATCGACATCCACATGAACAACTCGAGCGGGATCTACCAGGT
>DATLUW010000807.1:0-2257 GCA_035577825.1 Actinomycetota bacterium
CGGGCGCCGGCTCGGTTGATCAGCTGGCCACGCACCGACGGCGGTCGGGTCTGGTGGCCGAGGATCCGGTTCTCCCACAGCGGGGAGTCCAGCAGCAGACCGTGCCGGTGCCGGTCCTCGGGGATGTAGCCGATGCCGGCGTCCCGCCGGTGGTGCGTGGTCTCCTCGGTGATGTCCTTGCCGGACAGCTCGATCCTGCCCTGCTCGGCGGTTCGCAGGCCCATGATCACCTGGACCAGCTCGGCCTGGCCGTTCCCCTCGACACCGGCAATGCCGACGATCTCGCCCTGGTGGATCTCGAAGCTGACGTCCTGGAGGATCCAGCGCTCCCCGCCACGGAGGCCGACGCCCTGGACGGAGAGTTCAACGACGTCGGTGACGGTGGAGGCCCGGGTCTCCGGGCGGGGGAGCTCGCTCCCGACCATCAGCTCGGCGAGCTGGCCGGCGGTGACGTCGCCGGGGTCGACCGACTTCACGGTCTTGCCCCCCCGGATCACGGTGATGCGGTCGGCGATCGCGAGCACCTCGTCGAGCTTGTGGGAGATGAAGATGACGGTGACGCCCTCGCGCTTGAGCTCCCGGAGGTTCTTGAACAGCTCGTCGACCTCCTGGGGAACGAGCACGGCGGTGGGCTCGTCGAGGATCAGGATGCGGGCCCCCCGATACAGGACCTTGATGATCTCCACACGCTGGCGCTCGCCCACGGAGAGGGTCTCGACCAGCCGGTCGGGGTCGAGCGGCATCCCGTACGTCGTGGCCAGCTCGGTGATGCGCTCGCGTCCCGCTTTGAAGTCGAGAAGGGGCCCGGTGTGCGGCTCCGAGCCCAGCACGATGTTCTCGAGGACGGTCAGGTTGTCGGCGAGCATGAAGTGCTGGTGCACCATGCCGATGCCGGCGGCGATGGCCTCCTTCGGCGAACGGAAGTGCACGTCCTTGCCGTTCACCTCGATGGTGCCCTCGTCGGGACGCTGCATCCCGTAGAGGATCTTCATCAAGGTCGACTTGCCGGCGCCGTTCTCCCCGACGATCGCGTGGATCTCGCCGGCCCGGACCTCGATATTGATGTTGTCGTTCGCCACGACCCCCGGGAATCGTTTGGTGATCCCCGCGAGCCGGACCGCTGGAGCCTGTGTGGCGACGTCGGTCATCTGCGATCTCCGGAAAGCGGACGGGCCCGAGTTTCCTCGGGCCCGTCCGTCAACGCAACTTCCCGGACGAGTCCGGGCCTTGCCGGTCTAGCCGCTGAGCGTGGCCGGGACCTTGATCTGGCCGCTCTTGATCTGTGCCGCCAGGTCGTCGAGCTGCGACTTGATGTCGTCGACGAACCCGCCGGAGGTGGCGTACCCGACGCCATCGGCCTTGAGGTCGAACGTCTGGACCCCGTTCTTGAACGTGCCGTTCACGAAGTTCTTGATCGTCTCGTAGACGGCCGTGTCGACCCGCTTGAGGTTCGACGTGAGGATGTAGGGCTGCTGGTCCTTCGGAGCCGACAGGTACTGGTCGGCGTCCGTGCCGATCGCCCACACGTGGCCACCGCTCGACTTCGAGAACGCCTCGGCCGCCGCGAAGAGCCCGGCGCCCGAGCCACCGGCCGCGTGGTACACGACGTCCGCCCCGCCCTGGTACATCCCCTGGGCGATCGTCTGGGCCTTCGCCGGGTCGTTGAACCCGGAGAAGTCCGGCGGCTGGCTGATGTACGTGTGGTCGACCTTGGTGCCCGGTCCGCACTTCTCGACGCCCGCGTCGAACCCTGCCTGGAACTTGTTGATCAGCGCGATGTTGACGCCGCCGATGAAGCCGACGTGCTTGGTCTTCGACTTCAGGGCTGCAGCGCAACCGACCAGGTAGGCGCCCTCGTTCTCCGCGAAGAGCAGCGAGGTGAGGTTCTTCGGGTAGTCGTCCGTGCACGTGTCGCACGTGGTGTGGTCGATGAACCCGTCCACGTCCGCCCAGTCCACGTCCGGGTACTGCGCCGCTGCGGCGCCGATCGTCGGCGCGTACAGGAAACCGACGCCGATGACGAGCTGGTAGCCCTGCGTTGCGAGCAGGTTCAGCAGGTCTGCACGGTTGGTGCCGCCGGAGTTCGGCGCCAGCTCCTTGCTGTCGATGTTGAAGTCCTGCTTGGCCTTGTCGAGCCCCGCAGCCGCCGAGTCGTTGAACGACTTGTCACCGCGACCGCCGATGTCGTAGACGAGGCCGACCTTGACCGGAGGCCCGGTCGGCGCCGACGTCCCGGTCGCGCCCGTGGGCGCCGACG
>DATLUW010000808.1:0-3010 GCA_035577825.1 Actinomycetota bacterium
GTGAACAGCGCGACGATGCCGTCTTCGGTGAGCCGGAGGCGCATGGACTCAAGGCCCATGGGGCCGCTCGGGCCCTCAGGCGAGCGCGGGCCCGGAGCGGCCTCGATGAACGTGGCCACCCCGATGCCGAGGTAACGGCCCTGCGTCCGGGCCGCGGCCTGGCGGCGGCGGAACGCGGGAAAGTCCACGAGCTGGGCGACCCGCTCCAGTGACTCCTTCGCCGTGACTCCCACCAGGGGACGCCCCGTAATCATCACGGCCGGCGGATCGGTGCGCAGGGCGACGTTACGCTGCCGGATCTCGACCGGATCCAGGCCGAGATCCTTCGCGATGAGATCCAGGACCCGTTCCCGGACGAACGTCTCCGACGCCCACGGCCCGCGATAGGCGACGTAGGTGGCCTTGTTCGTGATCGCCCCGATTGACTCGAACCCCATGGCCGCGAGCTTGTAAGGACCGGGCAGCATCGCCTCCATGAGGTCCGGGACCATCGCGCCCGTGCCCGGGTAGGAGCCGGTGTCGACGACCATCTTCACGTCCAGACCGAGCAGGTCGCCGTCGCTGCTGACGGCCGCCCGGACGTCGAAGCTCTCCTCGCGGGCCTGCCCCGACGCGGTGAGGTTCTCGCCGCGGTCCTCGACCCACTTGACCGGCCGGCCGATCTGACGCGAGGCGGCGGCCACGGCGAGCTCCTCGCGTGACGCCCCGATCTTCAGGCCGAACGAGCCGCCGATATCGCCAGCCAGGACGCGCACCTTGTCCTGCTCCATGCCGAGGCGCATGGCGACGGCGATCTTGGTGAGGTGAACGCTCTGCGTGGACGCGTGCATCGTCATGACCCCGGAGTCGGGGTCGTAGCTCGCGACGCAGCCGCGTCCCTCCATGGGCACGTTCTGGTGCCGGTGCACGTCGATGTGGAGGTCGGTCACTCGATCAGCACGAGCGAAGGTCGCGGAGACGTCGCCGAACTCGTGGCGCGAGTGCACGCGCGCGATGTTGTCACCGAGGTTGGCGAACAGCGGCGGGCTGCCCGGGTCGAGCGCGAAGGCGGCATCCACGACCGGCGGCAGATCCTCGTACTCGACCTCCACCAGCTCGCAGCCGTCCTCGGCGATATAACGGCTCTCGGCGATGACGACTGCCACGGGATCCCCGACGAGGCGCACCTTGTCGGTCGCGAGCAGCGTGAACTCCGGAGTAGGCCCCGCCCAGCCCACGAGCGCCATCAGCGCGTCCGGGCCCGGGACCGTTATCGCCTCCAGTTCCGCTCCGGTGAGCACCGCGACCACTCCGGGCAGGGCCCGCGCCGCCGAGACGTCGACCGAGAGCACGCGGGCGTGAGCCATCGGCGAGCGCACGAACGCGGCGTGCAGCATCCCCGGCAGCTTGATGTCGTCGACGTACCGGCCCGCGCCGGTCAGGATGCGCGGGTCCTCCGAACGCTTGATGCTGGCGCCGGTGTAGCGCTCGGCCGCAATTGCTGTCATCGTCGTTCCTCGCTCAGCGTTTCACGGTTGCCCAGTGTTCGATTGCGCTGGGCGGCCAGCAGGACGCCGTCGATGATGCTCTGGTAGCCCGTGCACCGGCAGATGTTGCCGGACAGCGCCTCGCGGATCTGCTGCTCGCCGGCGTCGGGGTGGTCGCTGAGGAACGCGGTGGCCTGCATGACGAACCCCGGCGTGCAGAAACCGCACTGGAAGCTATGTGAATCCCACATCGCCTGCTGCAGCGGGCTCAGCCCTCCGTGCCCCCCGTCCGAGGCCAGCCCCTCGACCGTCGTCACCTCGCTGTCGGCGGCCTGGACCGCCAGCATCAGGCACGAGCGCACCGCCCGGCCGTCGAGGATGACCGTGCACGCGCCGCAGACCCCGTGCTCGCAGCCGACGTGGGTACCGGTGAGAT
Organism: Actinomycetota bacterium; assembly: GCA_035577825.1. GTDB lineage: Bacteria > Actinomycetota > UBA4738 > UBA4738 > JACQTL01 > DATBHM01. The sequence continues at coordinate 1,903 of DATLUW010000808.1, forward strand.
TGAGGTCATCCCGCAGGAAGTCCGCCAGCGTCTTGCGCGCCTCCGGCGAACCCGTGCGCGTCGCGCCGTTGACCCTCAAGGTGATGTCCGCCATCAGTTACTGCCTCTCGCGGCGTTGTCCGCTGCTGCTCGCAGGCCGCGGCGCACCACCGCGGCCGCGACCGTCTTCCGGTAGTCCGACGACCCGTGCAGGTCGGCCGGCGGGTCGAGATCCTCGGTCGCACGGCGGGCCGCCTCATCGAACAGTTCCGCCGACGGCCTCTCGCCCGCCAGCAGATCCTCCGCGGCGGTGGCCCGGACCGGCACGTCGGAAACGCCGGCGAACGCCAGCCGGGCGTCGCTGATGACCCCGCCGGACAGGACCAGTGACGCCGCCAGGCCGACGATGGCGAAATCGCCGTGGCGCCGGGCGACCTCCTCGAAGCTGACTCCGGTGCCCGGTCTCGCGGCCGGGAATCGCACCTCGGCCAGGAGCTCGTCAGGACGGCGTGACGTCGTGAGATAACCGTCGAACCACTGCGCCGCGGGGATCACTCGCGTCCCCGACGGGCCACGCACCACGAACTCGGCATCCAGCGCCCTGGCGACGGCCGGCAACTCGGCGGCCGGATCGGCATGCGCCAGGCTGCCCCCTATCGTCCCGCGGCTGCGGATGGCCTCATGACCGATCAACGGCAGCGCGGCCGCCAGCAACGGCAGGGTATCGGCGACGGTCCCGGATTCCTCGGCCACGTACTCCCGGGTCATGGCACCGATCGCCACCTGGCCATCTGCCGCCGACACCCCGGACAGCTCATCTATGCCGTTGATGTCGATGAGCACCTCCGGCCGGGCCAGCCGCAGCGCCAGCAGCGGTATCAGGCTCTGGCCGCCCGCGAGCACGCTCGCCTCGTCACCGTGCTCAGCGAGCAAATCGACAGCCTCGGCAACGGTCGTCGGCGCCTCGTACTCGACAGGAGGCAGCTTCATCGGCGCGGCCCTTCGATCGGGGGCAAGTGTTCCCTAACCCGCCAAGACTCATTAGTTACTCTAACCATCGGGCCAACGGCAACCACTGTCACGGCAAATTTGCGCAGGCAAAGTTCTGTTCGCCGCTAGCTGTCGCCGG
>DATLUW010000809.1:0-2671 GCA_035577825.1 Actinomycetota bacterium
ACCTGCACGACGCCGCAGTCGATCCCGTCCTCGTCTTCGTTCTTCACCCGGTAGACCGCGTACGCGTCCGGTCCCTCGGGCCCCTCGTGGAGCGCGTAGAACATCGGCCCGAACCCGCCGCGGTGGTGCTCGGCGTCCATGTGGTGGAACCGCCACTTCCACCAGTCGTCGTTCCGGACGAGCATGCCCGGCGTCCCGGCGCGGACGCGGTCGTACACCGGGCCGAGCTCCTTGAACATCGCGTCCGACGGCACCAGTCGAACCTGACCGCCCTCGTCCGGCGCCTCCGGGAGCCAGGCCGTGTGCGCCCGGGGCACCCGGGCGATCACCTGGCGCGTGGCCATCCCGTACCCGAACCGCTGGTAGATCGCGGGCTCGCTCGCCCACAGCGCGGCGACCGGGTAGCCCTGCGAGCGAGAGTCGTCGAGCTGGCGGCGCATCATCGAGCGCAGGATCCCCCGGCGGCGGTGCGTCGGTTGCACACCGACGGTGGTGACGCCCGCGACCGAGGCCTCTGCCCCACCCGGCACGGTCATCTGCAGCGAGACGACCGACGTGGTTCCGACGATCCGTTCGCCGTCGAACGCCGCGATCGAACGGCCGGGCTCGAACTCGATGCGGGAGTCGGCGATGTCGCCCTCGGTCGCCGCGCCGCCGAACGGGATGAACGCGGCCCGGACGTAGTCGGGCCACTGTTCGGCCTCGATCACGCGGATGTCGACGGCCACGGTCGGCTAGCCGGGTTCGGAGCCCGGCGGGAGGCCCGGGCCGGGCTCCTTCGTGCCGGTCGTGGGGAAGCTCGGACCGGGCTCCTTCGTGCCGGTCGTGGGGTAGCCCTGCTGCGGGCCCGCCGGCCCGGGCTGCACGCCCTGCTGGCGCTGCGCCTCCTTCACGAACTTCCGGAACCGGTGGCGCACGTAGTAGTAGCCGATCACGCCGACGAGGATGACGGCGAACACGATCCCGAGCGCGAGGACGAGCGCGGCCTTGAGGACCGCGCCGAGGATCCCGAGCGCGGCGGCCACCAACAGCAGGAGCACGAGCCAGACCATGGTTCCTCCATGCTACCCGCGGCCGCGGCGTTGCCGGGCGTCCCGCGGGGGCCTGTCAGCGGAGCTGCTTCTCGGCGTCGAGCATGAGGTTCCCGAACGCCCGCGCGGCCGTCGGGAACCCGTGGATGGCGTCGGCCAGCACCGAGACCGGGACCGCCGCCTTGATCGCGATCACACCCTCGTGGATCAGCTCGGACGCGCCCGGACACGCGGCGAACGCGCCCACCAGCACCTTCCGCTCCCGGTCGACCACCGCGGTCACGTGGCCGGGCGAGCCCTCCCGGATGGCCTTGCCGTTCGGGGACGGCCAGGGCGGCTCGATCGAGTAGCCGCGCGCGGTCGTCGAGAAGTCCTGCGTGACCTCGAACGCGTCGATGCCCTGCTGCTGCGCCTCCTCGACGGTCCAGCCGACGGCGCCGGTCTCCGGTTCGGTGAACGTGGTCTTCGGGACCCACGTGAGGTCGGCGTGGGCGTCCTCGCCGAACGCCCCCGCGGCGGCGATCCGGCCCTCGTAGTCGGCCACGTGCGTGAACTGCAGCCCGCCGGCCGCGTCGCCCGCGACGAACAGCCCGTCGCCGATCGACAGGTGCTCGTCGTGGTCGGCCGTTCCCCGATCGGTGAGCTTTCCGCCGGCCTCCAGGGCGCCCATCGCTCGGAGATCGGCGGCGCGGCGGCCGACGCTCACGAGCAGCTCGGCACCCTCGACCGTCGTGCCGTCGTCCAGCGACACGATCCGGCCGGCGCCGCCGCGTTCGACCTTCACGGCGTGGCCGCCGAGGCGGATGTCGATCCCCTCGCGCTCGAGCTGGGCGGAGACGATCTCGGCCGTCTTGGGGTGCTCGCGGGCCAGGAGGCGCGAGCCCTCGACGAGCGTGACCTTCACTCCGAACCGCGAGTAGACCTGCGCGAGCTCGACCCCCACCGGCCCGCCGCCGAGCACGACGAGCGACGAGGGCAGCTCGCGCGCCGAGGACGCGTCGTTGCTGGTCCAGTAGCCCGCATCGGCCAGGCCCTCGACCGGCGGGATGAACGGCGTCGAGCCCGCCGCGATCACGACGTTCCGGGTCTCCAGCGATCGCGGCGACCCTTCTTTCATGTCGACCTCGAGCCGGCCCGCCCCGGTGATGCGGGCCGTGCCTCGCAGGATCTCGACCCCCGCGCCTTCCAGGCCATGGACGTGGCCGGAGTCGTCCGGGAAGTCGATGCCCTCGCGGTTGATCATCCAGTCGCGGCGGGCGGAGGCCCGCTCCCACGGGTACTCCGCGCCCTCCCACCGCTTGCGCGCGGAGTCGAGCAGCGTCTTCGTCGGCATGCACGCCCAGAACGAACAGAGCCCCCCGACCAGCGAGTTCTCGACCACGGCGACCTTCCCGCCGCGCTCCGCGCCCGCGTAGGCCGCGGCCTCACCGGCCGCCCCGGTCCCGATCACGACGAGGTCGTAGCTCATCCGCGATGTCCCTTCGCTCGACGACGGCCGGAGCACGCCGGAGGCGGCCCCGCTCTTGGGTCGGCAGCGTAGTCCCGGGCCGCGAATCCGCGTTACCGCAGGGTGCGAGGGACGGTCAGCCTCGACGTCGGACGCGTCGCCGACCGGGGCCGAGGACCACGACCACCACGCC
>DATLUW010000810.1:0-3058 GCA_035577825.1 Actinomycetota bacterium
GTCATCCTCGGCCGCAAGGTCACCGCGTTCGGCACGTACACCTCCACGACGCCGACGCCGCACATCATCGGCGCGGCTGCCTCCGGCATCGCGGGCGGCACCGCCGGAGCAGCTGCTACCGCCGGGACGGACGCCTCAGCCGAGGGCGCGGGCGCGGTGACAACGATCCACACCGAGGGCTTCAACAACCTCAACGGCTTCCTGTGGGTGCCGACGCCCGATGAGACGGTATTCCTCGGACCGGACCAGGCGTTCGTCCTCAAGATCCGCGGCACCCCGACGACGCTGACCGGCTGGAACGCCACCGTCACGTACCTCGAACACGCATAGGAGCGGGCGGTGTCCCGCTCGCTATTCCACCCGCCGCCTCCGCCGCAACAGCCACAACGGCATGGTCAGCCGCCGACGGTCGCCGGGCCAAAGGTCGCGGACTTCGCCGATACCACCACCACGAGTGACACCTTTGCCCGCACCCTCACGCTCAACCGGACAGCGGGCGACACGCTCACCCTGTCCTCGACGTTCGTCCGGGTCCTGACCCTGCCGCGGGCCTTCGCCGATACCGTGACCCTGTCGAGCACGCTCGGCTGGGTCAACACCTACGTCCGCACCTTCGCGGACACGGTGACGCTGGCGTCGCCGTGGGCACGCGTCCTGACGCTCGGCCGGTCGCTCGCGGACAGCGTCACCACATCCGATGCTCTGACGCGGACCGGCACGTTCCTCCGAGCACTGGCCGACAGCGTCACGACCTCGGACGCGCTGGCGTTCATCAAGACCAAGTCGTTCGCGCTGTCAGACGCCCTCACGACCTCCGATAGCCTCGTGCGGGTCCTGACACTGGGACGCACCTTCGCTGACAGCCTGACCACCTCCAGCACGCTCACGCGCGTCCTGACGCTGGTTCGCTCGCTGCCGGACAGCGTGACGACCTCTGATAGCCTCGGCCGGGTCGTGACCGACAACCGGACGCTGACGGACTCGGTCACGACCTCCGACACGTTCGTTCGTATCCTCACGGTCGGCAGGGCGTTCGCCGACTCGGTGACGAGCTCGGACACCCTGACCCGGCTGGTGACACTGGCCCGGTCGTTCGCCGATACCGTCACCCTGTCCTCGGCGCTGGTGCTCTCGGCCAGCGGCGCCAAGGTCCTGGCACTCGTCGACGCGGTCACCACCTCCGATGCTCTAGTCCGGGTCGTGACGCTCGGGCGCAGCCTCGCCGACAGCGTGATCACCTCGGACACGCTGGCGCGCATCGTCACGCTGGGGCGCTCGTTCCCAGACACGGTCACCCTGTCGAGCACCCTCGGCCGGGTGCTGACCCTCGGCCGGTCGTTCGCGGATACCGTCACCCTCAGCAGCGCGCTCGTCCTCGACGCGACCGGCGCGAAACTGCTGGCGCTGGCCGACACGGTGACGACCTCCGACACGTTCGTGCGGGTCGTGACCAACGTCCGGGCATTCTCGGATAGCGTCACGACGAGCGACGCGGTGGTGCGGGTCGTCACGCTCGGCCGGTCGCTCGCGGACTCGGTCACCACATCGGACGCCCTGGCCCGCGTGCTCACTCTTGGGCGGTCGTTCGCCGACACGCTGACGACATCGAGCACGCTCGTGCTGGCCGGAACCGGCGCGAAGGTCCTCGCGCTCGTCGACGCCATCACCACCTCGGACACGTTCACCCGGACGGTGACGAACGTCCGAACCTTCGCCGACACGGTGACGAGCAGCTCAGTCCTCGTGCTGGCCCGGATCCTGTCGCGGACCTTCACCGATGCGGTGACGACCTCCTCCACGCTGGTGCGGACCGTCGCCTATGTCCGGGCGTTCGCGGATAGCGTGACGACGGCCGATGTCCTAGGCCGAGCGGGGACATTCGTCCGCACCTTCGCTGACACCGTGACGGTGACCTCGCCGCTCGATTGGACGGGCGGTCCGCTCATCATCATCGGCGGCATCCCGCCGGCCATCGCCTCGGCCATCTCGTCGGTGGTCCAGGCCATCGCCAACAGACTCGGACCGCCGGACGGCGGCGGTAGTGGGCCCACTCCCGGCGGCTCAGGAAGCAACCCCAAGCCCGGAAGGTAGACCGTGCCGAACGTCATCAAGATCACGGTGGAGAACCCGGACGAAATCCTCAACGCCGGCGCCTACGGCGCGGGCGCGGTCATCCGGTTGCAGACGAGCGCGACCGAGGCGGGCGCGTTCGCCGATGTGTCCGGCACGGGCTCGACGCCGACCATCCCAGTCGTCACGCTCATCCGGTCGTACACCGGCTATGACCCGCTTGGCATCGTCAGCTCGTGGTACCGGACGCGGTACGAGAACGCCGGCGCCACGCGCCTCTCGGACTGGTCGCCCGCGTTCCAGGTCGGCGACGAGAACGCCGGGCTCCTGTGCTCGCTGTACGACGTCCAGCAGGAACTCGGCGAGAGCGGGACGGACGCCAACCGCAACGAGCTGATCCTCGAGAAGATCCGTCAGGTCTCGGCGGCCATCGAGCTGTCCTGCCAGGCATGGCTCGCGCCGCGCCCGACCAACCCCGCCTCGGAGATGACGCTCCTCTTCGACGTCCCGTACGCCTCTCGGAGCTTGTACATCCAGCGCGGCGACCGGCGCCTCGGCATTCGCACCGCCTCGGCCATCGGTATCGCGACCCAGAGTCAGCCCGAGTCGGGCGGCACGTACACGAGTGCCACGCTGGCCACCGTCCTCCTCCGGCCCCGCCCAACCGCCGATGGCCCGGCATGGCGACTGGAGTTTAGCGATACGTCGGGCGGCTATTTCTACGCCGGCTATAACACCGTCCAGGTGACGGGCTCGTTCGGCCCCGCCTCGGTCCCGGCCGACATCCAGGGTGTCGCGTTGCGTGCGACCGTCCGCCGGGTCATGGGCAAAGGCGCGGGCGCGGTCGGCATCCCCATCGGACCCGAGGGCACGATGATGCTGCTGCCGGACCTGTCGGGCGCTGACCGGGCGACGCTCGAGATGTACCGCGTCCCGGCCGTCGCGTGAACCTCTACACCATCGCCACCGCCATCGCCACGACGTTCGG
>DATLUW010000811.1:0-3226 GCA_035577825.1 Actinomycetota bacterium
ACGTCGCCGCGTCGAAGAAGAACGCGGTCGATGTGGGATGCGACCGCATCGCGTTCCCGAACGGCACCCAGCCCGGGATGTGGGAGGCGGCCAGCCGCAGCGCCCCGAACACCGCCGCCGCGAACGGGATCGCGCCGAACGACGACGCCAGGATGAGGCCGTTCGCGAGCGGGAGCTGGTCCTGGTCGTCCACCAGCAGCGGAACGCTCGCGTCGCGGGCGGGCAGGAAGATCAGCGACAGGCACTCGTGGACGAACGCGATCACGTACAGCCCGACGATCCCGAGAAACGGCACGAGGACGATCAGCGCAGCCCGCGCCAGGTCGCACGTCACCATCAGCAGCCGGCGGTCGAGCCGGTCGGCCAGGACGCCGCCCACCGGCGCGGCGAAGATCGGCGGCACCAGGCGAAGGATCAGCACGACGGCGACCGCGGTCTGGTTCCCGGTGATGCCGTACGCCAGCGCGATGAACGCGAGGGTGGCCACCCAGTCGCCGAGCCCGGAGACCGCCTGTCCGGCGAACAGCCGCCGGAACCCGCGGACGCGGAACAGGCCGCGCAGGCCGCCTTGGCCGTCGTTCGCCATCCCGTGTTCAATCCTACGGGGCACGACTGTCGGCGCCGGGAGGGGACACGGATCGCATGGTTGTGGTGGTCACGGACAGCGCGGCGAACCTGCCCGCGGAGGTGGCGCGGGATCTGGGCATCGTCGTGGTGCCGCTGTCCGTTCGCTTCGGCGAGGAGGTCGTTCCGGACGACGGTGACCCCGACGAGCTGTACGGCAGGCTGTCCGCGGGCGAGCTCGCGTCGACCGCCGCGCCGTCGGTGGGGGACTGGGTGGCCGGGTTCGAGGGCGCGTCGAACGACGAGATCGTCTGCGTGACCCTCGCCGGTGCGCTCTCCTCGACCCACCATGAAGCAGTGCTGGCGGCCCAACGAACCCCGGCCCGGATCGAGGTCGTCGACTCGGGCACGGCGAGCATGGCGGAGGGGTTCGTGGCGATCGAGGCCGCGCGGGCGGCCCGCGACGGCGCCGCCCTGGACGCGGTCGTTCGGCGAGCCCGCGAGGTCGCCGGCCGTGTCCAGCTCCAGGGCGCGATCGAGTCGTTCGAGCACCTCCGGCGAACCGGCCGCGTCACCCGGTTCCAGGCCTACGCGGCGACCGCCCTGTCGATCCGGCCGCTCTTCCGGCTGTCCGGCGGCGTGATCGAACCGGCGGGCCGCGCGCGGACGCGCTCGCGGGCGCTCGCGATGCTGGCGGACGCGGCGGCCGGCGTGGATGGGGCGAAGGGTCCGCTGCACGTCGCCGCGCTGCACGCCGCGGCCGAGGCCGACGCACGGTCGTTGCTCGATCGGATCCGCGACCGAACCGACGTCGCCGAGGAGTTCTGCGTGCCGGCCACACCGGTGATCGGCGCGAGCACGGGGCCGGGGCTTGTCGGCGCGGCGTGGTGGCGCGGATGAACGCTGGCCGCGTCCGCGGCGCCGCTTGGGTCGCGGGCGGCTACCTGGTCGGCGCGATCCCGGCCGCGTATCTGGTCGCACGGGCGACCGGGGCGCGCGACGTCCTCGCGCTCGCGTCCGCGAACTCGTCCGACGCCGACGCCCACCTCCTGCTCGCCGAGCACGCGGGTGCCGCCTCCACGGCCGTCGCGATGGCCGGCGACGTCGGCAAGGCGATGCTGGTGTCGGCGGCAGCGAAGCGGGCCGGTGTCTCGGCGGGGTGGCGGGCCACGACCGCCGTGGCGGTCGTGGCCGGCCATGCGTTCCCGCCGTTCGCGCGCCGCTTCGCCGGCCGCGGCCTGGCGGCCGCGGCCGGCGTCACCCTCGTGAACCTTCCCGCCGAGATGGTCGTCGCCGGTTCTGCCCTCCTGGCGGGCAAGGCGCTCGGGTACACCGGCGCGGGCAGCACGGTCGGGTTCGCCTCGGTTCCCGCGGTCGCGGCCGTGGCCGGCCGCCCCCGCTCGATGGTCGCGATGGGTGCCGGCGTCCTCGGGGTGATCCTCGCCCGACGCCTGGTCGGGATTGCGCCTGTCGCGGCCCGGGATGGCTGGAAGCGATCGGTCGCGAGGCGACTCGCGTTCGACTCGGACGACACCCGGAGCGACCGTCGCATGCGCCGGGACGGGAGTTCGTTCTTCAATCCGCCCCGCGACACTCGTAGCGGAAGTCGAGATGCTGGCCTCGGGGTTCCGAGCGATCGGGAATGACCTCGCGAGGTGAGTCCAATCACCGCCCAAGGGGACGACATCGCCGGCTGTTCTTCCTACGGTCGCGCACGATCGACCAAAAGGAGGGTTCCCATGAAGGCGCTCAGGATCATCGTCCTGTTGGGCATGTTCGGCTTGGTTCTTTCGACCTCTTCCAGTGCTGAAGCGGCGATCCATACGGCCAAGCACCACGTCTCGCTCGTCGATTCCTCAGCGACCCACATCCAACCGATCGGTTGGAGGCGGAACCAGGGATCGGCCGATCAGCTGTTCGCGCGCATGTCGTCCCGGTACACCTCGCCGCACCTCAGCGTCGCCCCCACGTCCGGCCCGGACGGTTCCCAGGCGACCGTGACGGGCGGCGGATTCCAGCACAAACACTGCGAGAAGCCCGAACTCTCGTTTCGCGACAGCACGGGCACCACCACATTCCTCCGTACCACGGGGGCTACGTTCTCCGTGCCCGTCGCGGTCCCCGACCAGGCCGCGACCGGGCTGGGGGCGTTCATCGAGACCAGCCGGCACTACAGCTACTACTTTCGTCGCTGCATCCTTCTCTACCCGGTCAGCGTGGGCTTCACGGTCACCATGAGCGTCGCCCCCACGTCCGGCCCGGACGGTTCACAGGTGACCGTGTCGGGCGAGCGGTTCTACCACCAAGGGTGCGCGAAACCCCGCCTCTCGTTTCGCGATAGCGCAGGAACCACCACGTTCCTCCGTACTACCGGGGCCGCCTTCTCGGTGCCCGTTGCGATCCCCGACCAAGCCACCACCGGGCCGGGGGCGTTCGTTGAGACATTCGAGCACTTCATCCACCGCTTCCCCTTTCACCGGTGCGTCGGCCGACCCCCGGTGGAGACGGGTTTCACGGTGACCACGAGCTCATGAGTTGATGTTGATCAGCTCAGCCCGTGGGGTGACCATGGCAAGCCTGTGGGGTGAGGACCCTGACCGGCCACCGGCCTATGCTCCGTGAATGGCTCGCCTCCGACAGGTGGTAGGGCGAATCGCCGACC
>DATLUW010000812.1:0-5876 GCA_035577825.1 Actinomycetota bacterium
CTCGCGGACTGCCTCAACCCGGCCGGGGAGTGCGCGAAGCGCTCGCAGGCGAACAGCCGGAAGCTGAGCACCGCGATCTCGTACTGCGCCGCCACCCTGCCGCCGGACACGACGGTCGCTGCCACGGTGCAGTGCGTCGTCGGCGTGCTCAACGGTGGGGCGGTCAAGTGACCTGGCATCACCTCCCGCACCCGCTCGGGCGCACGGTCTGGCACGACCCGCGGTCGCTGTCGTACCCGGCCCCGCGCGGGGCGCTGACCCGCCGGAAGTGGCGGCATGCCGGGCGGGTGCTCGACCAGGGCCAGCTCGGCTCGTGCACCGGCAACGCGCTCGCCCAGGTCGGGAACACCAAGCCCTGCCACAAGCTGTTCCACCGGCTGTGGAAGGAGGACGACGCCGTCCACTTCTACGAGCGCGGCACGCAGGAGGACGAGTACACCGGCACGTACCCGCCGGACGACTCCGGCTCGAGCGGGAACGGTGTCTGCCTCGCCGCGCTGCAGGACGGCGTGATCGAGTCATACTCGCACGCGTTCGGGATCGACCACGCGCTCGAGGCGCTGATGCTGCAGCCGATCATGATCGGCATCGGCTGGACCAACTCGATGTTCTACCCGGACGAGAACGGCTGGATCTCCCCGGAGGGCGGAGACGTCGGCGGCCACGAGCTGGCGGTCGTCGGGTTCGACGTCGACCCGACCTACGGCGAGTACGTCTGGCTGCTCAACTCCTGGGGCAAGGGTTGGGGCCGTCGCGGCTACGCAAAGCTGAAGGTCACCGACCTGGACGACCGGCTCCGTCGGCAGGGGGACGCGACCGTCCCGGTGTTCGACTCGTGAGCACCCCGATGACCGCGGCCCAGATGGTCGCCCAGGCCAAGCGCTGGTACATCCCGTTCCGTGAGCACTCCGGCCCGGGCTGGACGCAGTACGGCACGCTCTGGCGGACGCACAACCGCGACCCGGAGCACGGAGCCTGGGGGCCGGTCAACGGGATCACCCAGCACCACACCGGGGACGACCTCCAGGACTACAAAGACCTGGCGGTCCTCTGGAACGGGCGGACCGGGCTGCCGGGCCCGCTGGTGCAGGCGGGCAACGACGACAACGGAGTGCTGCACTTCGTCGGCTGGGGTCGCTGCAACCACGCCGGTGGCGGGGACCCGGACGTGCTCGCCGCCGTCATCGCCGAGTCGTACGGCGACTACCCGCCACCTACAGACAAGCACGAGGGCGAGCCCGGGGCGGTCGACGGCAACGTCCACTTCTACGGGCTCGAGAACATGTACTCGGGATCGCACATCATGACCCCGGCGCAGTACCAGACGGCCGTGCTCTACTCGGCGTGCATCAGCGAGTTCCACCGGTGGGGACCGAAGTCCACGATCGGCCACAAGGAGTGGAGCGACTGGAAGCCGGACCCGAGCCACTGCGACATGCGCACGTTCCGCCGTGACGTCGGGGTGGCACTGTCGCTCGGCCCCGGGCGCTGGCACTTCCCGGGTGCGCCTCAGCTCGGGCCGGGCCTGCCGGTCCCGATCCCTCCGCCCGTCGACCCGACCCCTCAACCCGTTCCGCCTTCAGCTGGAGGATCAACCATGACGTATTGGGATGTCTACAACCCCGACGTGAACGCGACAGGCCCGTCCTCGAGCTGGTGCTTCGTCGGGAAGTGGGTGCGCATCGGCGGCAAGCCCGACTGGGCGCAGGGGGCGGGCGCGCAGTACATCGTCCACATGAAGGTCTCGGTCGCCGCGGCCCGAGCGATGGGGATCCCGGTATGAGGGCGACGCTCTGGACCAAGGCGTTCTGGAAGGCCGCAGCCGAGCGGGCGATCAAGACCTTCGCCCAGACGGTGGTCACGCTCGTCGGCGTCGACCAGTTGGGCGCGGAGGACCTCGCCCACATCCACACCACCTTCGTGCAGGACCTCGAGCTCGGCGCGATCAGTGCTGCGCTGTCGGTACTGACGTCGATCATCTCGAGCGGTATCGGGAACCAGGGCCCGTCGCTGACGACCGAGACGATCACGCCAGCAGCCGCCGGGGAGTGAACGATGGCCCGGCTCCGGATCCTCCGGGGCGGGCTGGAGTGGACCTGCAGGGCATGCCGCGACGGGCTCCACATCGACTGCGATCCCGTGAACGAGTGGTGCGAGTGCGACTGCGGGCTCATCGGGTACTTGACACCGAGGCAAGCGGCATGGTATAATCGGCGTAGCGGGCCTAGCCAGGGGCCCTGACCCGAGGAGCCAGCCGTGAGCGAGCAGAGCAAGCAGGTAGAGTTCTACACCGAGGTCGTCGCGAACATCCGCCGCGACCCCAGCGTCCGTCCCGAGGTGGTCGCGAAGTACGAGCGGCTGCTCGAGCTCAGCCAGGCCGGTTGGAGCGACCACTCCGCGGCCCGGACGCGCGACGTCGAAGCGCACCGCCCGGCCGGTGGCGCGGTGGGCGCGAATCAGTACGGCACCTTCCAGGTCCGGTACGCGTCCCCGAAGCAGGTCAAGTTCGCCGAGCGGCTGCTCGTCGAGCGGGTCGTCCCGACCGCCGGTGGCGAGCAGGTCGCGCTGGCCGCGTTCCGGGCGGGCACCGCGAACCTGCGGCAGACCTCCGACCTGATCTCGTGGCTGCTGACCCTCCCGGAGCGCCCGGTCGAGCAGGTCGCGACCCGCCCGGCGAGCGAGAAGCAGGCCGCCCTGATCAACCGGCTGTGGAGCGAGCGGGCGCACGGCCTGACCGACTCCGTCCGGGACGAGGCGCTGGCGAACATCAAGCACGCCTCCGCGCTGATCGACACCCTGTTCGCCGCACCGAAGGTCGCGACCCCGGTCGTCACCTCCGAGCCCGAGGCGGGCGTGTACCGCCGGGCCGACGGCACGCTGATCCGGGTGTACCTGGGCCAGCAGTCCGGCCGGATGCTCGCGAAGCAGATCGTCGGCAACGAGGAGGACGGCTACTCGTTCGAGTACCTCGGTGCGGCCACCCGGTTCGTCGGTGGCGCGACCAAGCTGACGCTGGACGAGGCGAAGGCGTGGGGCAAGGCCACCGGCACCTGCTGCGTGTGCGCCCGCCGCCTCGACGTCCCCGAGTCGGTCGACGCGGGGATCGGCCCGAAGTGCGCGGGGAGGCTGTGATGGGGTACGTCGACGACGCCACCCACGGGGCGCGGCACACGCGCCCCGACACGGCCAGCCCGACCGCCCGGACGCTGACGAGGGGGCGGTGGGCCCGGCGGGGCGGGCTCCCGCCGGTCTCGGCGATGATCACCGCCGGGTCGAACATGCTCCAGCTCGGCGACAACGGGGCGGCCCCGAAGCGCGCGTCGATCCGGGAGACGAACGACGAGCCCGCCCACCTGCTGGTGGTCCCGGAGGAGTTCCCCGCGGGCCGCGACGGGGAGCGGGCGGCCTGCGCTGGGCACGTGGGGCTCGACCCCCGGGTGCTCCGGGCGATGTGCGTCCACCAGTGCCCGATCCGGCAGAAGTGCCTCGACTGGGCGATCGCGAACAACGAGCGCGGGATCTGGGGTGGCACCGACGAGCGGGAGCGCAACCGGATCCGGCTGCAGCGGGGGGCTTGACACCGGGGCAAGCGAGGAGTAAAATGGAACCCAGCGGGGCCAGCCAGGGCCCCCACAAGCCAGGGAGCAGACATGAACCTCCACCTCACCGCCAGCCAGCTCGAGCTGGGCGACGAGATCGCGAACGCCGACAGCCTGGTCGTGACCGGGAAGATCGAGGACGCCCGCGGCCAGGGCACCTGGATCTACTACGGGATCTACAGCCCGAGCCTCGGCGGGTACGCGTCCTACGACGCGTCGCTGCTGCCGACCGGCGAGACCCTCGAGGTGATCCGGTGAGTGCCGACCCGCGCGGGCGGCTCGCCCGCAACGACGAGAGCCGGAACAAGGCCGAGCACCACGCCGAGCCGTGGTCGCAGTACGAGGACGAGTTCCTCGCCGAGATGTGGGGCGAGCCCGGCTCCGCCACCCACACCGAGGGCAACCTCGCCGAGATCGCCGAGGCGCTCGGACGCACCATCGAGGCCTGCCGCGAGCGCTACTACAAGGTCCGCCGGGCGACCACCGTGACCTACACCACCCGGACCCGCACCGAGCGCGCCGGGTACAGCGAGGAGGTCACGACCACGGTGGAGCGCAAGCGCCCTGCTTGGATGGACGAGGAGGGCCTGCCCGACTGGTACGTCTGACCCCAAGATCGCCCCGGCCCCGCGCGCTGCCCCCAATCGACGCGCGGGGTCGGGGTCACACCGGAGGAGGGAGCATGCGCAGGCAAGAACCGCCGCGGAACAAGTCGCGCCGGAAGTGCCCGACCAAGAAGATCCGGTTCCGGGACGAGCACGACGCGAACCGCAGCCTAGCCCACTACGACAACCCGGACCGGGAAGAGCACCCGGTGCGAGCCTACCCCTGCCCGAAGTGCAAGGGCTGGCACCTGACCAAGGTACCGTGGAACCCGAGGAGGAACCGTGATCGAGAGATACCAGACCCCGGAGATGACCGAGCTGTGGAGCCAGGGGGCGACCTACGAGAGATGGCGTGAGGTCGAGCTCGCCGTACTCGCCGCCACCGACCTGCCGCTCGAGGTGTCGGCCGCGATCTACCCCAGCCCGGACGTGGACACCGTCGCCGACCGGGAGCTAGAGGTCCGGCACGACTTCGTGGCGTGGCTCCAGACCTGGACCGGGGCCATGAGCCCGGACCTGCGGGACCGGATCCACTACGGGCTGACCTCCTCCGACGTCGTCGACACCGGACTCGGGCTCGCGATCAAGCGGGCCGGGGAGCTGATCCGGGCGGAGGCCGGTCACCTGACGATCGCACTCTCGACCTACGCCCGGCTGCACGACTCGACCTTCCGGGTCGGGCGCACCCACGGCCGACCGGCGGAGGTGACGACGTGGGGCCACACGTTGCGCCACGTGAGCGAGCAGGCCCTACGAGCCGCCGGGGCGCACGCCACCTCTTCAAGGGCCGCTTCTGTGGCGAAGATGGGCGGTCCCGTCGGCACCTACGCCCACCTCGACCGCGGGACTGCGGCGCACGTCGCCGCGTACCTCGGGCTCGAGCTGGACGAGACCCCGACGCAGGTCGCGAACCGGGACCGGATCGCAGCCTGGGCCTACGACCTGTGCGGGCTGCTCGCCGTCTGCGAGCGGGTCGCGCTCGAGGTCCGGCTCGGCTCGCTGCTCGGCGAGATCACCGAGCACCACTCCGCCGGGCAGGTCGGCTCGTCGGCGATGCCGCAGAAGGTCAACCCGGTGCGGTCGGAGAACCTGACCGGGCTCGCCCGACTCGGCCGCGGGTACCTCACCCCGCTGATGGAGTCGGTGGCGCTGTGGGCCGAGCGGGACATCAGCCACAGCTCCGTCGAGCGGGTGGCGCTGGTCGACCTCTCGACGATCACGCACTACGCGCTGCGGCAGACCGCCGACCTGCTCCGGTGCATCTCGATCGACCGGGAGGCGTGCCTGTCCCACGTCCGCGACGCCTACCCCGACCTGATCCGCCACTGGGCGCTGCTGCGGATGATCGACGGCGGGGCCGACCGCTGGGGTGCGCACCGCGCACTCGCGAAGGCGAACACGCTGGAGGAGATCACCGCGCTGCTCCCCGGGCGGGCCGCCCTGCCGGAGCTCGCCTGGTTCCTGCGAAACGCTACTTGACACGGAGGCAAGCGAGGAGTAAAATGGGGTTTAGAGGGTGGCAGCCAGGTCACCCGCCCCGAGCCAGGAGGTCACCATGATCGAGGTCACGAAGGTCGTCAACGAGGACAAGGTCGCCGCCGCGCAGACCGCGATCCTCCGGCTCGGCCCGGTCGAGCAGCAGCTGGTGCTCAACGCACTCACCGACGGGGAG
>DATLUW010000813.1:0-3545 GCA_035577825.1 Actinomycetota bacterium
GTCGAGGACCTTGCCGTTCGTGTCGGGAGCGCGTCCGCCGTCGAGCGTCGTCATGGGAAGCGCGGGCGCCCGGCCGCTCGCTGCCGCCACGCCATCCGGCAACCTCGAGGCCGTCGACGTGCAGCCCGCCTGGGCGACGACGAGCACGGACAGGAAGGCGGGAACGATCATCGAACGCCTGATGCCCACGACGCGACGGTATCGCGCCGGGGGGTTGGAGGAGCCGGCCTGTAAGCCGGATTCTGTCCGCCGCCGCGGCCTTCGGCCGCGGCGGCGGGGCGGCCATCTCTCTGACCCCGCCGCGACGTCAAGCTTGACCGCCGCGTCGGGGACCGGGAGCCCGAGGGCTCCTCGTGCAGCCGACCCGGGAGCTCCCGCGGGCCGCGGTCGAACGCTCCCTGCTTGGCCTTGCTCCGGGTGGGGTTTGCCGAGCCGGACCGGTCACCCGGCCCGCTGGTGAGCTCTTACCTCACCGTTGCACCCTTACCGCCCGTCGCACGCGCCCGCGAGCGCGGCGCCTGGGGCGGCGGTCTGTTCTCTGTGGCACTTTCCGCGGGTCGCCCCGCCTGGGAGTTACCCAGCACCCTGCCCTGCGGAGTCCGGACTTTCCTCGACGGTTCACGAATGGACCGCCGCGGCCGCCCGGCCGGCTCCTCCGTCCACGAGGATAGAACGCCCCGGGCGCGGCAACTACTCCCAGAGCGACGGGTCGGGTCCCTCGGGATCGGGCGCGATGTTCGACATCAGCCACGCGTCGACGCCCTCGTTCGCGGCCTTGTCGGCCGCCTTGTTGAGCTCCCTCGGCACGTGCACGAGCCGGACCCGCTGGAACCGGCGCATCTGCTCCCGGGCCTGCCCGTGGAGCACCTGCAGCGAGGGATTCTTCACCCTCCACTTCCCCCGGAGCTGTTCGATGAGGAGCTTGCTGTCGGCCTTCAGCACCACCTCGTCGGCGCCGAGGTCGGCCGCTGCGCGGAGCCCCTCGATGGCCGCCCGGTACTCGGCGACGTTGTTCGTCGCCACCCCGATGCCCTCCGCGACGCGAGCCAGCACCTCGCCGTCGTCGTTCGTGACCACCGCGCCGATGCCGGCCGGGCCCGGGTTCCCGCGGGCGGCGCCGTCGGTCGCGAGGTTCACGCGCACGAGGACGAACTCCCGTGCGGACCGAGCGACGTCCAGTCGGGCCGGCGGCTGCTCACGCGGCCGGCGCCGGCGAGCGCGGCACCAGGATCCGGTTGCAGTACTCGCACCGCTTCACGTCCTGCGTCTTCAGGTGCGCGAGCTCGGCCGCCGAGAGCTTCTGGTGGCATCCCTGGCACACGCCGTCCACGAGCGCCGCGGCCCCGACGCCCCGCTTCGTCCGCCGGAGCTCCTCGTACAGCGACAGCAGCTCGTCGTCGAACGAGGGCAGTAGAGCCTCCCGCTCGGCGGTTCGCTGGGCGAGGGAGTGTTCGATCTCGTCGAGCTCGGTGCCGGCGGCGCCGCGGATCTCGGCCAGCCGGTCGCGTGCATCCGAGAGCTGGGTCTCGCCGCCCGCGATCTTCTGCTCGAGGTCCTCCTTCTCGACCATGCGGTCGAGCAGCTCGTCGTCCACCCGCCGGCGGCGGTCGCGGAGGCTTGCCACCTCGTGCTGGATCGACTCGAGCTCCTTGGGGTTCGCCACGGAGCCGTCGTACATGCGCCGTTCCTCGGCGTCGGCCTTGCGCCCGATCATGTCGGCGTCGTTCTCGAGCCGCTGGACGTCGCGGTCGACGCCGCCGAGCGCGAGCTTCAGCTCCCCGATCGCCTGCTCGATCTGGTTCATGCGCGCGCGGGCGGCGATCGCCTCCTCCCCGGCGTCGAGCTCCTGCTGGCGCGAACGCAGCCGGTCGACGGCGCTGTCGAGGTCCTGGAGCTCGAGGAGCCGTTCGAGGCCCTTCATGCAGGGCGGCCGGGGTTCCGTACGGGAGCCATCGACGGCACAGCGTACCGGGTGGGAGCCGCACACCTCGGAGGAGGGCTGAGGCGGTGGTCGGAAGGGCTCGGTCCTCGGGCGAGACCGAGCCTTCCTCCCGACCGGGGGTGTACCCGGGTATCGGTGACGGCACCCGCGAATTTGAGTCCGGGCTCCCTCGCCCGGCCGGGAATCCCCCGGATGGGGCCGTTCCCGCGGTTGGACGTGGTTCGGACGTCCGGTCGGCGCCGACGCATCCCTACTGGCCGGGGGCCCGAAGGTCGGAGCAGTTCGAGCGCGGGCGCGCCGGCCGAAATGTTCATGTCCGGGAACTTCGTTCGGTTGCGTACCCACGCCGTCGGGCGGGTAGGGATGAGGCATGTGGCAGCCCCGGGGAGCGTTCGGCGAGCCGAGCCTGACGTGCCGCGTGATCGGCGAGGGGAGCGCCGACGTGGTGCTCAGCCTCGGGGGCACGCTGTCCGGCGACGCGGCGTCCCGGCGCCTGGAGCGCTCCGTCGAGGAGCAGTCCGGCGAGCCGGACGTCCGGCGCATCCACCTCGACCTCCGCGGCCTCCGTTCGATCGACCTCGAGGGCATCGCGGTGCTGGTGCACGCCTACCGGCAGTCGCAGGGCTGCGGTAAGTCGCTCACCGTCGAGGGGGCCGGCGGCCCGGTCAGGCGGCGGCTGCAGACCACCGGGATCCTGCGGATCATGTCCCCGCCGGGCCCCGCCGCCTCCGCCTCCTGAAGACGGACGGGTCGAGCCCGATCAGGCGATGGGAGCGAGCGTCTCGACGAGATCGCGGACGCGTTCGGCCCGTTCCTCCATGGAGCCGGCCACCGACAACGGCATCAGCACGGGCGTCGTGATGCCGGCGTCGCGGAACTCCCGGATCCGCTCACGGGCCGCGTCTGCGCCGCCGAGCAGGAACGTGGCGTCGAGCAGCTCGTCGGTGAAGGCGGCCGTCGCCCGGTCGCGCTCCCCCGCCGCCCACGCGCCGGCGATCTCCTGCGCCTCCCGCTCGTAGCCCTGCCGCGCGAGGGACGCGTTGTAGGCCGGGACGATCGCGTAGCCCGTCAGCAGGCGCCGGGCCATGAACCGCGCGAGGTCCTCGGGCTCGCTCATCGTGACCGGCAGCCGGATGAACGCCTCGACCTCGCTCGGATCGCGGCCGGCCTCCCGGGCGCCCTCGCGGACGTGCTCGAGCGCCTCCCGGACGCCGCCGGGAGTCATCAGGAAGAAGAGCACCCCGTCCGCGACCCGCCCGGCCAGCCGGCACATGCGCGGGCCGAGCGCGCCGACGTGGATCGGCACCGGCTCGTCCACGCCGATCTGCAGCCGGAACCCGTGGCTCGCGACCGTCTCGCCGTCGTGGTCGACCTTCCGCCCGGCGAGCATCTCGCGCAGCAGGACGACGTACTCCTCGACGCGTTCGACGGGATGGTCGAACGGCGTCCCCATCCACTGCCCGACGATCGCCGGTGACGAGGCGCCGATCCCGAGCACGAACCGGCCGCCCGACAGGTTCTGGATCCCGGCCGCGCTCATCGCGACCAGCGCCGGCGGCCGGGTGAACACCGGGATCAGGCCGGTTCCGAGGCGAACCGTCGT
>DATLUW010000814.1:0-3278 GCA_035577825.1 Actinomycetota bacterium
CGGAGAGCAGGGGTGGTTCGCCGTGCCGTATCCGGGAGTGGACGCGCTCGTGTTCAACGCGAGCCGGCCACCCTTTTCCGACCCGACGATCCGGCGAGCGGCCGCCCTCGCCCTCAATAGGGCCGACCTCGTGGGGGCCACCACGGCGCCGGAGGTTCCGGCCGCTCAGCTGCTTCCCCCGAACCAGCCCGGCTACCGGAGCACTCAGGAACCGTATCCACTCGGTGCCCCAGACCTCGCTCGGGCCACGGAGCTCATGCGGGGACGCCAGGTTGCCGCCAGTCTCGTCGTGGCCTCGAATTGCGAGCCGTGCCGGCAATGGGCCGAAACCGTACGGGCACAATTGGCAGTCATCGGCATCGCGCTCCATATCAACGCAGTGTCCGACCCGCAGGCAGCCATTCGAGCTCCGGGTGCGCGCGTCGACCTGTTCGAGGTCACCACCTTCCAAGACCTTTCCGATCCGGTCGCCTTCCTCGAGGGGCTCATGGGAGGCGTGCCTTCATCGTGGCTGCCGCCCTCGGTTGGCGCGGATCTGGCCGCGCTGACCCCGCTGACGGGGTCACAGCGCGTCGGGGCGGCTGGGGACCTTGCCTGGCGCCTCGCCTCCGACCAAGTTCCTGCAGCCGCTTTCGCGTACCAGGTCAATGGGCAGTTCCTCTCTCCACGGCTTGGGTGTCGGTCATTCCCGCCCTTCGGTTACGGCGTCGACCTCGCAGCACTGTGTCTGAACTCCGCATGAGGTGACCTCCACGGTCAACCTCGGTCAAGGAGCCGACCGAATCCATGGATACTGGACGGTACCCCTGCAACTCATGACACCTTGCCTGACCAGGGAACATGCTGGTCATGGGCTCGGCCAACACCGAAAGGACCGATCGCAGCGACACCGCTTCGCTTCGAACGGCCACCTGGACCCGGCGACCTCTCCTTGACGGGCGGCCGCCGACGCGGCACCATCCGTCGGCGGTGGCGAGACGGAGCCCGGGCTCATGACGCTCGATGACGCGCCTATCGCGGCCGACCCCTCGGCTCCGCCCATCGGGGCCGCCATCCTTGGAGATCACGTCCGCACGCCACCGGGGCCGGGGCGCCTTCCGTGAGTCCCCTCCCTCGCATCGGCGCTCAGGTCGGGAACGGCCAGAGCAACCGACGGCGGCGACGGCTGGTGCGGCGAACCGTCATCGCCGTCATCGGCCTGGTGGTCATCACAACCGTGTCTTCCTCATGCGGTCGAGCGACGCCAACGCCTTCCCCGGCCGACTCGGCGACTCCAACGATCCCGGTTTCGGGCACCACCGCTACGACCCCACCGAACTCGACAACCCTCCCCACCCCTACGAACGAGGTGACGCCAACGACCATCACGAACCAGGTGACGGCAACGATCAGCGTGGGCAAGGGTCCTTGGGATGCCGCGTCCGGAGATGGGGCGATCTGGGTGGCCAACGCCACAGCGGACACGGTGTCGCGGATCGATGCGGCCACGAACGAGGTGACCGCCACGATCCAGGTCGGTGATGTTCCATTCGCTGCTGCCGACGGTGCCGGGGCGCTGTGGGTCGCCAACCTCAACGCCGCCACGGTGTCGCGGATCGACGCGGCCACGAACGAGGTGACCGCCACGATCCAGGTCGGCGGCTTCCCGACGGGCGCCGCCTTCGGGGCCGGGGCGGTGTGGGTCGCCAACCAGTCCAATGCCACGGTGTTGCGGATCGACCCCGCCACGAACGAGGTGACGGCCACGATCAAGGTCGGCGCCGGTCCTCTGGGCGCTGCCTTCGGGGCCGGGGCGGTGTGGGTCGCCAACCAGCCCGATTCCACGGTGTCGCGGATCGACTCCGCCACGAACGAGGTGACGGCCACGATCCCGGTCGGCACCGATCCGGGGAGCGTCGCGGTGGGGGGCAGGGCGGTGTGGGTCCCCAACCTCAACGATGACACGGTGTCGCGGATCGACACTGCCACGAACGAGGTGACCGCCACGATACCGGTCGGCGATTCTCCTACCGCGGCGGTGTTCGGACACGGGGCGGTGTGGGTGGTCAACAACCTCGAGGGCACGGTGTCCCGGATCGACCCCGCCACGAACGAGGTGATCGCCACGATCCCGGTCGGCGATTCTCCTAGGTCTGCCGCGTTTGGTGGCGGAGCGGTGTGGGTCGCAAACAACGGCGATGACACCGTGTCGCGAATCCAGCCGTAGGGCCGCTCCCTGGCTCGATGGCCGGGCGAGTCGGTTCCAGGGGGGGCGACGGCGGCGGCGAGGCGCCGGAGTTCGGGCCCGACGCGCTGGTGGGGCTCGAACGGTTCGCCTCCGGGGCGACGGCGACTACGACGTGACGGGCCAAGGCCAGATGATCACGGTTCCGGTTCCAGGTGGCGGCAGCGCAAATCCCTCCACCGCCCACCAGAAACCGCAGTTTGGAGGCCCTTCCCGACAATCCTGCGTTGCCTTGACGAACTCGTCATGTGACTGCAGGGTTCTCGGACCATCCGGGGGGCAAAAGGGGAGGGGATGGAATCGATGAACCAACGACGCACGCTTCTGGTCGGTGCCGCGGCGGTTGTGTTCGCGTTCGCGGCGGCGCCCGTCGCGGACGCCGGCACCGCTCGTCCGGTGGTACAGGTCGCCCGGGCCGGGTGTTCCTGGTCGCCCGTCGATGTGGCCGGCGGGTTCCAGCTTCACGCGGTATCCGCGGTGTCCGGCTCGGACGTCTGGGCGGTCGGCAACGCCAACGCCGTCCACAAGCCGTTCGCCGTGCACTACGACGGGTCAGAGTGGAAGGCGGTCCCAGTGCCGACCAAGGGCGCCGGGGCGATCGACCTGTACGACGTGGACACGATCTCGAAGACGAACGCGTGGGCCGTCGGCTACTACGTGGACGGCCACGGGCACAGGCGGACTCTGACCGAGCATTGGGACGGCACCAAGTGGAAGAGCGTCCCGAGTCCGAACAAGGGGACCGAGGACAACACGCTCCACGGGGTCGCCGCGGTGAGCGCATCGCAAGTCTGGGCGGTCGGCTACACGGAACCCACGGGTGGTGACAGGCCACTCATCGAGCACTGGAACGGTTCGTCGTGGAGTCGCTTCCCACCGGCAGGGTTGGGCGGCATTCACCACCGCCTCGAAGACGTTGCAGTGATCTCGTCCCACCTCGCCGTCGCGGTTGGCCACACCCCGAGCAACGCGCACGTCGAGCGTTTCGACGGGTCGTCGTGGAAGACGGAGGGGGAGGCTGCTGCTTCGCAGGTCGGGAGCGCCGAGCTGTTGG
>DATLUW010000815.1:0-10933 GCA_035577825.1 Actinomycetota bacterium
TCAAGTGGTCGAACATCTTCCTGATCGCCTGGGGCTCGGCGTTCCTGATCGCGACACTCGTGTTCGCCGTCTGGGCGGCAGTCGACCCCGACGTCAGCTGGGCGATCGCGGCGATCACCGGCGGCGTCGGGTTGATCCAGCTCGTGTCGGCCTTCTACACGCAGCCGATGAAGGACCTGCAACGGAACCTGATGAATCTCACGACGTACCGGCTCGTGCTCGAGAGCCACAGCCTGAAGATGGCGCTCGCGCGCTTCCACCTCACCACCCCCCGGACGCTCCGGGAGGTGCGAACCAGCGGGCAGGCGGGCGAGGCGAAGTTCCAGGTCGAGGTGCTCGAACGCGAGATCGACGCCGTGGAGAAGGTCGGCTCGGCCGACTACGAGGCGCTCGAACGCCTCCACCTCGGCGAGGAGCCGGATGCGAGCCGGAACGGCAAGAAGTCCGCCGCCGACGGAACCCCGAACGGCCGGCCCGCCGAGGCAGAGGCCGAGGCGCCGACGGTCGCAGGCGCCGACAAGCCGGGGTAGACACCCGCGGGCCTCGTCCCAATCGGCCGCACCCACACCAGACACGTCCGGTGCCAGGCACCGAGACGTGGCCGCGCGGGACGTGGCCATGGCCAAGAGCAGCAGAAAACGAGCCGCTGTTGTCCGAACAGGACACGGCCGGTGCCTGGCACCGGCCGTGTCCGCGTGGGACGTGGCCTCAGCGGACGTCGAGCCGAAGCCGGACGACGCGCTCGGGGCGATCTCGCTCCCATGGCCGGGCGAGCCGGGCGAGGATCACGTGCTCGCCCGCCGGAGCGCGAACCCGGAGGTGCGCGCCCCGCGAGCCGCCGAGCCGTTCGTGCTCGGCAGGCTCATCTCCCGGCTCGTCGTCCAGTTGCTCCACGCCTGCCGGCAACTCGAGCTCCCACTCGTAGCCGGTCGCCGGCCCGACCGTGATCGGCAGCGCGATCGGCTCGCCGGCGGCTCCCTCGACGTCGAGCTCCTCCGGCTCAACCACCTTCGGCGACACCTCCCGCGACCGGCCACCAGCCGTGCCATCCGGTCCAGCCCGGCTGCCAGGCGGCCGTGTAGATCCCGAAGTCGGTCCCGACCGCGAACACATCCAGATGATCGGTACTGCGGGAGACGCCGAAGACCGATGTTCCGGCCGCTGCGACGCCGTTTGCGATCGGCCACCAGCCGTGCCAGGTCGGCCAGCCCGGCTGCCACGCCGCGGTGTAGATGCGGTGGTCGGTCCCGACTGCGAACACGTCGAGATGATCCTGGCTGCGGGAGACGCCGTACACGGACGTGTTCGGCGCCGCGACACCGCCGGCGATCCGCCACCAGCCGCGCCACTTCGTGTCGCCCCTTTCCCACGCGGCGGTGTAGATCCCGTGATCCTGGCCCACCGCGAGGATGTCGAGCTTGTCCGCGCTGCGGGATACCGGGTAGACCGACGTCCCCGGAGCGACCTTCAGCGTGCCGATCCTCCACCAGCCTCGCCACGTGGTGTCGCCCTTTTCCCAGGCGGCCGTGTAGACGCCGAAGTCGGTGCCGACGCAGAAGATGTCGAGCTTGTCCGTGTTGCGTGAAACCGCGAAGACGGACGTGTTCGGCGCCGCGATGCCGCCCTGAACCGGCCACCAGCCGCGCCACTTGGTGTCACCGGGCTGCCAGGCGGCCGTGAAGATGTGGTGATTGGTGCCGACGGCGAAGATGTCGAGCTTGTCCGCGCTCCGCGAGACGCCGTGGACCGATGTCCCCGGCGCTGCGCTTCCGCCGGCGACTCGCCACCAGCCCCGCCAGTTCTTGTCGCCGGGCTGCCAGGCGGCCGTGTAGATCCCGTTGTCGGTGCCGACCGCGAACACGTCGAGGAAGTCCTTCCTCCGCGAGACGCCGAAGATCGACGTCCCCGGTCCCGCGACACCCCCTGCGACCGGCCACCACCCACGGAACTGCGCATCGCCCGGCTGCCAGGCTGCCGTGTAGATGCCGTGGTTCGTCCCTGCCGCGAAGACGTCCATCTTGTCGGCGCTGCGGGAGACGCCCGCGACGACCGGCAGCGTCGCCGGCGCGATGACGCCGTGGCAGCCGTACATCGGCTCGTCGTCGATGTTCGCCTCGCCGTAGCCGATCTTGAAGTAGCCGGCTCCCGTGCCGTCGGCGTGTGCCGCTCCGCCGAACGAGGTGCCCCACGAGTTGCGGCAGATCCAGCACTGGTCCTTGTCGGAGTAGCCGACGACCATGACCGCATGCCCTCCGCGCACCTTGCCCCAGGCATGGCGGTAGACGCCTCCGCCGTAGCTGTCGAAGTCCTCGTAGACGGTGAAGCCGCAGACGAGGGGCCCGCTGTTGGCGAGGTAGAACTTGCGCAGGTCGAAGGGCAGCGGCAGGCCGAGGAAGTTCGCGGGCCAGGCGCTGTAGTCGGTGATCTTGTAGACGTGGAACGCGCGGTTGCCCGCCGGGTGGCAGTGCGCCTTCCAGACGTCCGCATCGGAAGGGTCGTTGACGGGAGGGCTGTCGAACGCACTCATGTACGGAAACGAACGCTCGGTGACCACGCCTCTGCTCTTCAGCTGGCCGAGCGCGTCGGCGTTGTTCCAGCCGCCGCAGCTCACCCCGTGCGAGGAGCAGAAATGCGCGTCCGCCTCGGAGAGGTCGAGGTCGCGCGCCCCGATCTCGAGCGCGGCCATCGCCGCGACCATCCCGACCGTCGCGAACGACACACAGGACCCGCATCGCCGCTGATCGGTGACCGGCCCGATGATTCCGCGTGTCCGCCAGTCCATCTCGGCAGGAATGCTCGCGTCGGCCGCGTTGACGGTCGACATCGTCGCCGCGTCTTCGGGAGTCACTGCGGCAATCGGGGTCAGCCGAATGCGCGCCCGGACCATGCGCTCCGCGACTCCGGTCGCCTGCTGGAGCTTCAGAGGATTCGAGGGTTCGTGTCCGAGCGCATGGTCCTCGTTGGCCGGAACCTTCCGCACCTTCCACGAGTAGCCCTTCTTCTCGATCGCCTTGCGTAGCGTCTCGAGATCGACGTCAGCCATCGCTCATTCCTCTCCGGCGCGGTCGGTGGCGCGCGCCTTCGTACGAAGCGTGTGGTCGCGGCACATCGGGTCGGTTCCCGCCGACACCAAGTCGCCGCAGCAACAGATCGCGATGGTCCCCCCCATGCGCTCCTCTATCGCTGGCCGGAAGATAACGCGCCCTGCTCGCGACAGCAAGCACAAATTCGGGCCGCCCGCCGCGTGCTTGACGGGTGCTGTGATCGTTGGGACGATGCCGCGACCAGCGGAGGGGGAACGTGGCCGCACCACGAGCTGAAAGGAGGGTGTCCGGGTGGAACGGACTCTTGTCCTGACGACGCCGCACATGGACGGCGACGACGTCAAGTACGCACAGAACCTGCTGAAGAAGAAGGGTTATTACAACGGGCCCGTCAACGGCGAGTTCGACCAGCTGACCGCTCAGGCCGCCTACCGGGCCCAGTTCTGGCTCGGCTACACCACGCCGAAACAGGCGTTCGGCACGAACCTCGAGAAGTTCCTGCTCGGCAAGACGCAACCGACGGCGGACGCGAAGAAGCGGATCGCCGAACGGAAGAAGCAGGCGGCTGCAACGCCGCTGCGCGAAAAGGCTCTCGCTCAGATGAGGAAGTTCGTCGGGCTGGTCGAGCAGCCGGCCGGCTCGAACAACGTCCCGGAGATCAACGGTTGGTGGGGCGGCGGCAACGTCGCCTGGTGCGCCCGGACCGTGTCGAAGGCGTACATCGTGGCCGGGTCGACCGCGTTCACCCGCGGGCGCAACTACCAGTACGTCCCGACGATCGTCGGCGACGCCCGGGCGGCCCGAAACGGTCTCACGGTCACGGTCGACCCGAAGCCCGGCGATCTCGTCTGCTTCGACTGGGACGGCTCGAACTTCGCGACCGGCGACAACCACATCGGGATGTTCGTGTCCGGGTCCAGCGCCAAGTTCAAGACCATCGAAGGAAACGTCGAATCGCGCTGTGCGGAGCACGATCGCACCGCGCGGTCGGCCCCGCGTGTCGTGTTCGTCCACGTGAGCAAGTAACTGCGGTCGACCCGAAAGGAGCGCTCAATGCACGCTGTGTTCGTGCGCGTCACCATCAACGATCCGGAACCGGCGTTCAAGCACCTCCAGGAGGTGGTCGTCCCGCGGGTCTCGGCCCTTCCCGGCCTCGTCGCCGGCTACTGGATGCGGCCGGAGGAGACGCAGGGACGGTCTCTGGTCGTGTTCGAATCCGAGGAAGCCGCCCGCGCGGCCGCCGAGACCGTCCGCGCGAATGCAGTTGAGTCCGTGACCATCGACACGGTCGACGTCGTCGAGGTCATCGCGCACACCTGACGTCCGCTTTGCACGAAGGCCCCGCACTGGCGGGGCCTTCGTGATCCCCTGAGGCCGGCGGCCGGCTATCGAGGCGAGGCGGCGGCAACATGCGGTTCCGTAGGCTGTCGAGTTCGTGGCGCAAAACATCGCCTACCCGAAGGTCGAGCTCCATGTCCACCTCGAGGGAACCGTCCAGCCGCGGACGCTGCTCGAGATCGCGCGCCGCAACGGCATCGAGCTACCGGCGGACACGGCCGAGGAGCTGCAGCAGTTGTTCCGCTACACCGACCTGGCCCACTTCATCGACGTCTGGTTCCTGGTCACCGCCGCGCTGCAGACCGCCGACGACTTCCGTCAGATCACGGTCGACTACGCAGAGGAAGCAGCCCGTCACGGCGCCGTCTACATCGAGGGGATCTTCGCCCCGACCGTGCCCGGCCGGAACGGGGTCGACCTGGACGGGCTGTTCCGAGGCTACTGCGACGGGGTGCAGGAGGCCCGCGAGCGGTTCGGTGTCGAGATCCGGCTCACCCCGGACCTGAACCGCACGTCTCCTCCCGACGAGATGGAGAGCCTCGTCCGCCGCGCGATCGCCCACCGTGACGGCGGCGTGGTCGCGGTCGGCCTCGGCGGTGTCGAGGACATGGCGCCGCCCGAGCAGTTCGCGGACGCCTTCCGCGTCGCCCGGGAGGGAGGGCTCGGCTCGGTCCCGCACGCAGGCGAGGTGGTCGGGCCGGAATCCATCTGGGGTGCGCTCGAGGCGCTCCACGCCGACCGGATCCGCCACGGCATCCGGGCGCTGGAGGATCCGGCTCTGGTCAAGGAACTCGTCGACCGGGCCGTCGTGCTGGACGTCTGCCCCACCGCCAACCTGCGTGTCGGGGCAATCGCGTCCTACGACGAGCATCCCCTGCCGCAGATGGTCGCCGCCGGCCTCCGCTGCTCGCTCTCGACCGACGACCCCGCGATGTTCGGCACCGACCTGACCAGCGAGTACGCCGAGGCGACCGGACGCGGCCTGAGCGCACGGGAGTTCTACGAGGTCGGAGTCTCCGGTGCCCTCTGCGACGAACCCACGCGCAGGCGGCTGAAAGGGATCGGCGAGGCCTTCGACTGGTCGAGCGTCGACGCCGCCCGGGCCCCGGTCTAGGGGCTCCGGGGGTATTTTTCCGCCCGTGCAGGAAACCGCCGATGCCCTCCGTGTCCGCGAGCTCGAGCAGGCCGTGGCCGCGATGCGCGACGCGCTCGAGCTCAGAGAGCGCGAGACGACAGAGCAGATTCAGCGTGAGACCGCCGGAGCACGCGCCGAGCTGACCGAGCTACAAGAGACGGTCCAGGCCCTGCGCGGGCAGCTCGAGTCGGAAAGGGAGGCGCATGCGGCGAAGCTGCAGGAGGCGGAGCGCCTCTACCGCGCCGAGCTCCGGGAGCTGCAGGAGACCATCCAGGCGTTGAGAGCGGAGCTTGAAGGGACAGGTGACTGAGCCGTCGGGCGCCGAGCGGGCGGAGCAGCTCCGCCAGCTCCGCCTGATGCTGGACCTGTCGCGGCAGGTTGCCGCGCTCGACTCCCTGGACGACATCCTCGAGGCACTGGTCTCGGCGGCGATGAAGGAGCTCGGAGCCCGGGCGGGATCGCTGTTCGTCCACGACGACGACACCGGCGAGCTCTACACGCGCCGGCAGGGGGAGAGCGGCGCGCAGGAGATCCGGGTCATGAACGACCGCGGGATCGTAGGCGCCGTCTACCGGAGCGGCGACGGCGAGATCGTGCCGGACGCGTACGCCGATCCGCGCTTCGCACGCGAGGTCGACCAGGACACCGGCTTCAGGACCGAGTCGATCCTCTGCGCACCGGTCAAGAGCGCCAAGGGCGACACCATCGGTGTTATCGAGATCCTGAACAAGCTGGACGGCGAGTTCGACGAAGACGACCTGGCGATGCTCGAGGGGATGACGTCGCAGTGCGCGATCACGCTCCAGTCGGTCCAGCTGCTCGAGCACATGACCCGGTCACGCCAGCGCGAGATCGAGTTCCTCAACCTCGTTTCCGACCTGACCTCCGAGCTCGAGCTCGGCCGGCTGCTCGGAAAGGTGATCTCGGAGTCGACACGGATGCTCGACGCCGAACGCTCGACCCTCTTCCTGAACGACGAGAAGACCGGCGAGCTGTTCAGCTACATCGGCGAGCAACTGGACACCGTGATCCGTTTCCCGAACCACGTCGGCATCGCCGGCGCGGTGTTCACCACCGGCCAATCGATCCGCATCCCCTACGCCTACGCCGACCTGCGCTTCAACCCGACGTTCGACCGCCAGACCGGGTTTTTCACCCGCTCGATTCTCTGCGTGCCGGTGTTCAACAAGGCGGGCAAGGCGATCGGCGTCACCCAGGCGCTGAACAAGCGCGGCGGGCCGTTCACCTCCGACGACGAGAGTCGGCTGCGCGCGTTCACCGCACAGATCGCAACCAGCCTCGAGAACGCGAAGCTCTTCGCCGACGTGCAGGCGATGAAGAACTACAACGACTCGATGCTCCAGAGCATGTCGAACGGAGTGATCACGTTCGACGACGACGGCACGGCGCAGACGTGCAACGCGGCCGCGGCGCGCATCCTGCGCAGCGAGGACTCACAGGTGGTCGGGAAGTCGTCGAAGGATCTGTTCGGCGAGGAGAACCGCTGGCTGCGCAACCGGATGAAGCGTGTCGGAGAGACGCTCGACACCGAGCTGGCAATGGACGCCGAGCTGCGGGTCGGCGACGAAACCGTGTCTGCGAACGTGACCGTCCTCCCGCTCCTCGCAGAGGATCGGACGCATCTCGGAACGCTGGTGATGATCGAGGACATCTCGACCGAGAAGCGCGTCAAGTCGACGCTGTCCCGCTACATGGATCCCGACCTCGCCGACCGCCTGCTCTCGAGCGACAGCGGCGAGGAGATCCTCGGCGGCACCGAATCCGTTGCGACGGTCCTCTTCTCGGACATCCGCAGCTTCACGACGATCTCCGAGGAGCTCGGCCCGCACGGCACGGTCGCGATGCTGAACGACTACTTCGAGCGAATGGTCGACTGCATCTCGGAGCACTCGGGCATGCTCGACAAGTTCATCGGCGACGCGATCATGGCCGTGTTCGGCCTCCCCGTAGCGGCCGAGGACGACGAGGACCGCGCGTTGCGCGCGGCGATCGCGATGGTCAGGAGCCTCCGCGAGTGGAACACCGAGCGCGAGGGGCGCGGTGAGCCGCTCATCGACATGGGCATCGGCCTCAACACGAATTCGGTCGTGGCCGGCAACATCGGCACCCCGAAGCGGATGGACTACACGATCATCGGCGACGGCGTGAACCTCGCGGCGCGACTGGAGAGCGCCTGCAAGCAGTACGGAGCGCGCATCCTCCTCTCGGACCTGACGGCATCCGGGCTCAACGGCGTCTACCGGCTGCGCGAGGTCGACAAGGTGATCGTCAAGGGCAAGACACAGCCGGTCTCGATCTTCGAGTCCCTCGACTACCACGACGACGCCTCGTTCCCGAACATGATGGAGACGATCGGCCTGTTCGCGGAAGGGCTGGCGCGGTACCGGGAAGCCGACTTCGAGGCGGCGTCGACCTGGTTCGACAGGGCCATCGCCGCGAGCCCGGGGGACAGGCTCTCCGCGATCTACCAGGAACGCTGCCGGCAGCTGTCCAAGGCGCCGCCGCCCGGTGACTGGGACGGCGTCTGGGCGATGACGGAGAAGTAGCGCTAGAAGCGCCAGCCCGTCGCGAGCGAGACGGAGAGGAAGACGGTCCAGCGCTCTCCGTCCGCACCGAACGCCCGCGCGCACCCGAGGCAGTCCGGGAGCCCGGTACCGCCTTCCCAACCGTGGAGCATCAGGCTCATCGGCGCGTCGTCCACCTTGGCGATCTCCCAGTTTCGGGAGAGGGTGCCGCCCGGGCCTTGCAGGCAGTACGGCTTCGTGTTCGTCTGCTCGAACACTTGCCGGCCGTTCGCCGCCTCGGCCCAGCCGTCGAGACCGA
The DNA here is from genome assembly GCA_035577825.1 of Actinomycetota bacterium. Taxonomy (GTDB): domain Bacteria; phylum Actinomycetota; class UBA4738; order UBA4738; family JACQTL01; genus DATBHM01. The sequence continues at coordinate 8,362 of DATLUW010000815.1, forward strand.
GGCCGGAGCCGACCCAGGGCTTGCGAATGCCGTACCTCTTGACTCGTCCGGCCGGTTCGAACCGATGCTGGTCGCACGCACACGCGACAACGTTCACATCCGCGGGCAGCAGCCTGACGCGCCCACGGGCCGGCGGGCGAAGCTGAAGCGTGTGCTTGGCCGGATTGCGGATCGTCGTCAGGTCGCCCGTTTGCACCGAATTGCCCGCGGAGTCGTACACCTCGACCCACTCGAAGGGAGCTGCAAAGCCGAGAGTCAGCTTCGGTTCCTTGATGAAGGCGGGGAAGCCCGTCCCCTGCCAGCGTTGGGTGAACGTGACCCAGATCCGCACGCTGAGCTTCTCGACGAGATAGTCATGGCGGACAGTCATCACCGGCTCGTACACGTCGGCGAAGTCGCACTCGATGCTGAGCCGAACGTTCCCGTTCCCGTCGAGCCGCGGTCCGTCGAGTAGGCGGGCGGCACTGACCCCGGCGGGTGGCCGGCGCAGCGGATTGATCTCCCAGCCCCGATTCCAGATGTCCGCCTCACCGTTGGCTCGATAGTGATGCCAGGCCGGAATTGCGATCCCACCCATCTGCGGATCGTTTGCCGAGACCCAGGCGGCCTCGAGCCCGTCGACCAGAACGTCACCGTCGGGTGTCGTCCAGCGCGCAATGTAGCCCGGTCCGGCAACGCTGCCGCCGGACACGAGCAGATCGTCGTAGACCGTGAACTCCCCGGCGTCGTTCCGAAGGACGTAGCCGCCGTCCGTGTTGGCGAATCCAACCATCTCAATGCGTCAAACAGGTGGCCCCCACGGCCGCAGAATGGCGGACCTGCGCCGCACAGGCAAACCCGCCAGGTACGGCTACCCGCCCTGTGAAGACGCAGGGTGGCACCATTCCGCCGCCGCGCGGGCGGGCGCACGATCTCTCCATGGACAGAGCCGAAGTGCTGCCTGTTTGGGGAAGGATCCAGGTCGCCGTCGCGGTGACCCTGTTCCTCTGCCTGTTCGCGGCCCAGGCGGGTCTGATCGTGCTGACACCCGTGCTGTCAGAGGTCGCGGACGACCTGGACGTCTCCACCGCCGCGGCGGGCCAGCTGCGGACGGTGTCGGGGCTGGCGGCGGGCCTGGCGGCGATTCTCCTCGGAACGGTCGGCCGCGGCACGTCGCTGCGGCGCGTTCTCGTGGGCGGCGCGGCCGGCCTGGCGATCGCCTCGATCGTGAGCTCGGCCGCCCCGAACTTCGCGGTCCTCGCGCTCGCCCAGGCGCTGCTCGGCATGTCGGTGGCGGCGTTGCTGGTCGGCGGGACCGTCGCTGCCGCCGAATGGGTGCCGAAGGAGCACCGGACCCGTGTCCTCGCCTGGGCCCTCGTCGGCCCGCCCACCGCCTGGATCGTCGGCATGCCGCTGGCCGGCGCGATCGGCGGGATCGACTGGCGCTGGACATGGCTTGCGGTTCCACTCGTGGCCGCCCTCGCCGCCGGCGCCGCCGTTGCGATCCGCCCGGAATCACCACGCGCCGCGACGAGCGAGAGCATGACGACAGCGCTGCGCAACCCGCCGACCGCCCGCTGGGTGCTCGGCGAGCTCCTGGGCAGCTCGGCGTGGGTCGGCACCCTCGTCTTCTCGGGAGCACTGTTCACCGAGTCGTACGGCGCAACGTCGACGGTCACCGGCTTCGTGCTCGCCGCGGCCGCCGCCGCCTACGTCGCCGGGAACGTCTACTTCCGCCGCATCGTCGAATGCCGTGCGCACATCCTGCTCGTCCGGATGTCGCTCGTGCTCGCGGTCGGCGTCGCGCTGTTCGGGATCGTCCGGACGTCGCTGCCGGTCAGCGCAGCCTTGTTCGCCGCAACCGGGTTCATCGCCGGCGGCCGCACGCTGATCGGGAGCGCCGTGGGCCTGGACGCGACCCCGGAGCAGCGACTCGCCGTGATGGGCGCGCGGGCGGCCGCAGCCCAGCTGGGGTACTTCCTCGGCTCCGCCTTCGCCGGCGGGGCACTGTCGGCGGCGGGATATTCCGGCTTCGGCCTCGCCTCGGGGCTCCTCTTCGTCGCGTCGGCAGTGCCGTTCATGGTCGACGCACGGAAACGGGCCGGCACGTTCCAGGCCGCGCTGATGGGGCCGGCGTGCGCCCGCGAAGCGTGAGGCGATAGGTGGAACGTCCGATGGCCCCGGTGCTGGTCGCCGTCGACGAGGATCCGGACGTTCTCGGCGAGGTCGAGAGCCAGCTCGTCCGGCGCTACGCCGGCGACTACCGGATCGTCTGCCTGCGTGATCCTGGACACGCCCTTCAGAAGCTCACTGAGCTGAGCGACGACCGGGCGGACGTCTCCCTGGTGCTCGCTGGCCTCTCGCTCGAGAGCACCACGGGCGGGGAGTTCCTCGACCACGTACGCCGGCTCCACCCGTATGCGATGCGTGCGCTGCTCGTCGCGCCGAATGCCTGGGCGGACGGGCCGACCGCGCAGGTGATCCGCACGGCGATGTCGCTCGGCCGCATCGACTACTACCTGTTCAGGCCGGCCGCCTCACGCGACGAGGTCTTTCACGAGGCCGTTTCGGACTTCCTGCTCGAATGGGCACG
>DATLUW010000816.1:0-4752 GCA_035577825.1 Actinomycetota bacterium
CACGGGGCCGCGCGAGGTCGAGGTGCCGCCGGACCTGGCCGCCGAGCTGGCCGTCGACGAGCGTGCCCGGGCGAAGTTCGATTCGCTCTCCTACAGCGGCAAGGTGCGGCTGGTGGCGCCGATCGCCTCCGCCAAGAAGGAGGAGACCCGCCGCCGCAACATCGACAAGGCGCTGGCGGAGCTCCGCACGTAGCCGGCCGATCTCCGCAACCGGCTCGAAGACGCCTAGGCGGACGACAACAACATGTTATGTTATGCGCATGTCGCGATCCGGAGGGTTCGAGGCTCGTACCCAGGTGCTGCTCACGCGTGCGCAGCGCGAGTCGCTCGAGCGACAGGCTTCCGAGCGGGGGATCTCCGTCGGCGCCCTGATCCGCGAGGCAATCGACCAGCACCTCCCAGCGCGAACACGGTCGCGTGAGGAAGCACTCGAAGTGATCCGGGGGCTTCAGCTTCCGGTCGGTGACTGGCAGGACATGGAGCGCGAGATCATCGAGGGAGCCCTCAGGTAGCCGTCTTCATCGACACGGGCGTGCTGATGTACGCGGCGGGGGCGGAACATCCACTCCGGGCGCCCTGTATCGCGGTGCTCGAGCTGGTCGAGTCGAACCGGCTGGAGGCGACGACGTCGGCCGAGGTGATTCAGGAGATCTTCCACCGGTTCGCTCGGACGCCGGGGGTCGCCGGCGGGGTCGAGCTCGCGCACGCAGCGCTCGACCTGTTCTCTCCCGTGCTCTCCGTCACCCATGACGTCGTTCGCAGGATGCCGGGCCTGGTCGAGTCGTATCCGACCCACTCCGCGAGAGACCTCGTGCACGTCGCAACCTGCATCGAGTACGGCGCGGCCGCGATCGTCAGCCCGGACACCGACTTCGATTCGATCGACGAGGTCCACCGCGTCGCTCCGGGGGATGGAGCCGCGCTCGAGCGACACCTCCGCCGGCCGCACTAGCAAGCGCAGCGCGAACGGCACGACGCTCTACGCGGCAGGGACCGGCAACGACCGGCAACGGGGTGTTCGTCATCCACCTGCCCTGACGATCGGCCGGCGGCTCGTCTCGTCGCTTTAGCGGCCCTTTAGCCCCGGGTCCCATCTTCGACGCATGCGTCGTCGAGTGAGGACAGGAGGGGCCGCCATGGCACACCGTGATCTTCGGGCCCGATTCCGGGCTCGTACCGCCGCGATCATCGTCGTCGGGGCCGCCGTCTCGGCCGTCTCGTGGCCGGCACGAGCTGCCGCGCCAACGATCACGGGGAGCTCGCACTCCGGCGGGCGCCTGGCCACGACCGCGACCGTCAAGACCACGCCGAAGGTCGGGCCTCCCCGGACCCCGGTGACGGTCAACGGCTCGGGCTTCGCCGCGAGCGAGCCGGTCGACCTCTACTTCGACACCACCGACCTGGCCCTGGCGATCGCGGGGGCCGACGGGACGTTCGGCGGCATGACCATCCGCGTGCCCGCGACGGCCGAGCCGGGTGCTCACTGGATCTCGGCCGTCGGGCGGCGGAGCGGAACCGGTTCGCAGATGTCCTTCGTGGTCCGGACGAATTGGCCCCAGAGGGGCAGGGTCGCCCGACACGCCGGGAGCAATCCGACGGAGAACCTGATCGACCCCGGCACCGTCCCGGATCTGGAGGAGGCCTGGCACGGGGTCACCGGCGGCGACGTGCTGTCCTCGCCTGCCGTGGCCGACGGGGTCGTGTACGTCGGTTCGGACGATCACAACCTGTACGCGTTCCCCGCCTCGTGCGGAACGGGCGGTGCGGTCTGCTCACCGCGGTGGCACGGCACCACGGGGAGCTTCGTCGAGTCCTCGCCTGCCGTCGCCGGTGGCGCGGTGTACGTGGGCTCTTCGGACGGGAACCTGTACGCGTTTCCCGCCTCGTGCGGGAACGGCAATGCGTCGTGTTCGCCGCTGTGGCACGGGACGACGGGGGCGGCGGTCACGTCGTCGCCGGCCGTCGCCGGCACGGCGGTGTACGTGGGCTCTTCGGACGGGAACCTGTACGCGTTTCCCGCCTCGTGCGGGAGCGGGAACGCTTCGTGTTCGCCGCTGTGGCACGGGACCACGGGCGGCGCGATCTCCTCCTCCTCGCCGGCCGTGGCGAACGGGACGGTGTTCGTCGGGTCCTCGGACGGCAGCCTGTATGCCTTCCCCGCCTCGTGCGGAACCGGGAATGCGGTCTGCTCGCCCCTGTGGCACGGGCTGGTCCACGGGCCGGTGCTCTCGTCCCCGGCGGTGGTGAACGGGAAGGTCTTCATGGGCTCGGGGGACGGGAACCTGTACGCGTTCCCGGCGTCGTGCGGGACCGGCAACGCCACGTGTGCTCCGCTGTGGCACGCGGCCACCGGGGGAATCATGGAGTCCTCGCCGGCCGTGTCGAACGGCGTCGTGTACGTCGGATCGAACGACGGGAACCTCTATGCCTTCCCGGCGGCCTGCGGCACGGGGAACGCCACGTGCACCCCCCTGTGGCACGGGGCCACGGGAGGTGCCGTCGAGTCCTCGCCGGCCGTCGCCGGCGGGGTGGTGATCGTGGGTTCGGACAGCGATTCGGTGTTCGCCTTCCCGGCCGCGTGCGGGAGTGCGAACGCGTCGTGTCAGGCGCTGTGGTCGTCGCCCACCGGCGACTCCGTGCCGTCCTCTCCCGCCGTGGCGGACGGCGTGGTCTACGTGGGCTCGGACGACCGCAGGCTGTACGCGTTCGACCTGGTGTCCGGGGCGGCAGGGGTCCAACGCCCGTCCCTCGCGGATCTGCGACCGGTTGCCACCCTCGAAGTTCGAACGTGGCAGCCGCGTCAGGCTCGGATCGAGCTCTGCGTCGGCAGGCTCCTGATCCACATCGCGCAGGGCGGCGGGACGAGCCACCTGGCCGGCAGCGTTGCTCCCGGCTCCCGGACGTCGCTCGACGGGCTCGTCCAGGCGCTGGCCGACACGGCCGCTGATCCATGGGAGGCTCCCACGTATCAGCGGCGGACGCCCGGCACGAGGCCCCTCACGTGCCACGGCAATGAGTACACGGCCGTGCTGCACCTCGTCCGACGCTGCCTCCACGCGATCCGGCTCGGCCCGATCCCCCGAGCCCAGCCGCGCCAACGCCGTGTCTCCGGGTGACGAACCGACACCGGCTCGAAGCGCTCAGGTGCCGGCTGCTTCGGCGAGGGCGAACGGGACGACGGAGCCGCTGCCCGCTTCGCGAAGCCCGGAACCAACCACCGTGAGGGTCCAGCGGGAGTCCACGGTGTCGTCGATGAGGAGGACGGGACCGGTCGGGAGGTGGCCACGGATCTCGAAGGCGTCGAGCACGTTCGTGACCTGCTGAGGGCTGTTCTCCATCTCGCGCTGGGGGTTGTGGGGGCGCGTGAGAGCGACGACCGGGTGGAGCTCGAGGCCGAGCTCGATTGCCAGGCGCTTGGCAAGGTCCTCGACCCGACCGTCGCTCGAGGGGATGAAGGTCGCCCACGCGGGGGGCGGCTGGGGGTTCCAGCGGCGGATGGCCCTCGCGGAGGCGGCGATCAGTTCCTGGGAGAACGCGGCGGCGGTACGGCCTGCTCGGACGAGGGCGCCCCAGCCGCCGTCGTTCTCGATGCAGAGGGCGCGGCCGGGTTCGAGCTGGAGGCCTTCGGGGATGCGACCCTTGCGGTCGGGGAGGCCGGTCGGCCACATGCGGCGGGGTTCGACGACGAGCTCGCGGCTGCGGAGGAACTCCTCTGCCTTCGCGACCAGCTCGCGAGAGGGGTGCAGCTCCAGGGGCGAGCCGGAGCAGTTCCTGCAGCGGCCGCACGGCTTCGCATCGGGGTCGTCGAGCTGGCGGCGGAGGAACTCCATCAGGCAGCCCTGCGTCCGGCCGTACTCCCGCATTGCCTGCTGTTCGCTGCGGCGGGCGGCGGTGACGCGTTCGACGCGGTCTGCGTCGTAGGACCAGGACTCGTTCGTGCGGCGCCAGCCGCGACCGGCGCGCTGGACGGCGCCGTCGACCTCGAGGATCTTGAGCATGGCCTCGAGGCGGGTCTTGCGGACGTTCACCTCGGTGAGGAGCTGGTTGGTGGTCAGGCCGCCCTCCCCAACCTGTTCGAGGAGCTCGATGACCTGTTCGGCCTGCTCCTCGGGCGGGAAGGCCGTCGAGATGAACCAGTCCTGGATCTGCTCGTCCTCGCCGCCCTGGAGCAGGATGCCGTCCGAGCGTTCGAGGGCGCGGCCGGCGCGGCCGACCTGCTGGTAGTAGCCGATCGCAGAGCCGGGAGACTGGAAGTGGACGACGAACGAGAGGTCGGGTTTGTCGAACCCCATCCCGAGCGCGCTGGTGGCGACGACGACCTTGACGCGGTTGTCGAGGAGGTCCTGTTCGATCCGTTCGCGGAGCCCGGGGTCCGTCTCGCCCGAGTAGGCGTGTGCGGCGACGCCGTTCGATTCGAGCCAGTCGGCCAGGCGAACGGTGTCGGAGATCGTGAGGCAGTAGACGATGCCGGTTCCTTCGGTCGTGGGCAGGAACTCCACCAGCCAGGCCATGCGCTCGGCCGGGTGGGACTGCGGCGCGACGGCCAGGACCAGGCTCTCGCGGTCGAGGGTTCCGCGCAGGACGGTGATGTCGTGGCCGAGCTGGGCGACAACGTCCGCGACCACGCGGTCGTTGGCGGTGGCGGTGGTGCACAGGACGGGGACGTCGTTCGGCAGGTCGTCGAGGACGCGGGCGATGCGACGGTAATCCGGGCGGAAGTCGTGGCCCCAATCGGAGATGCAGTGGGCCTCG